>JBKEFM010000001.1:0-81096 GCA_046709505.1 Paraglaciecola sp.
CCATTCACCCCGGTGTGGTGTTTTGTCGTCTGGATTGTTTTGGTGGCCCGGCGAAGGGTGTAAAAACTAACTATATTGGCTATGACGATATTATTCAGGCCAACAGCGGCATTATGTCGCGCTTTGGCGGCCCAGAGACTCCCGAAGAGCATGCTCACCTTGGCACCCTGGATGTTAACTGCGGTTTCGCTGGTGGATTGTCTATGGCAGTGGCCCTCTATCACCGTCTAAAAACAGGTGTGACAGCAAGAGCGCGCACATCCTTGTCAGCGGTGACGAACTTAGCACAACTGCCTTTCTGCTTTGATTACGTGGGCCTTAAACCCTTTAATGAGCCAAGTGGCCGGGCAACCATGGGTGAGCATGCGCTGTCACAGTTTTATAAAACCTGGGACGATTGGATTTTTATCGATGCCAGTGCAGCAGAGCTTGAAACCTTAGAGAAAAAGGTGCCTGGTTTGCAGGGCATAACAGTCACCGGGGATATTCAAATATTTTTAACCACCGCTTTTCAGCAGGCCTCTACAGAGGAGTGGGTAAAGCGTTTTATTAAAGCCGATATCGCGGCTGCGCAACCACTTTCAATTGAAAATTTGCGGGCTCAATACAGTCGTAAAGCCGATGGCAAAGTGGGTACCGAATTAGGCAGTTTCGCCTTTTCAATTTACCCCGATCATCCCAGTGGCCACTGTCTAACCCAGATCGACCACTACTCAATCAGACCCCAGAGAGCTTCGATACGGGCGGTTACCCCTACCGAACGCCATGGCCATTCAACCCGGGAAATACTTAAGTCGGTAGCCTATAGCGACACTCAAATTGATGCCATGATCGACAGTAAAGTGGCTTCTTTGGGATGGACTAAAGAGCATCTGCCGTCAGACCAGGGATATGTATTAACCGCTATTTTACACAAGCCCGGCAGCGATACGCAGGTGCCCCCAGAGTTATTAATTAACGAAGAATTTGAGGCTCAATACAGCCAATAGTTATAGTGAGTATTTAATCCGCAGAGAAAGTATAGATAACTGGCATTTTGGTGAGCACACAGCCCTGTATGTTCAAGCCAAGGTGCCATTTCACCCCGCTGAGACACATCCCATAGCAAATATAGTAGTCCTTTTACACCACCCCCAATAACGTGCCGTGATTAGGTCTTGTCTATCGCCCACTGCACACTGTGAACCTGTCCTTGACCCTCTTATTCATTAGAGCTCAGTCAACAACGTTGCAGCGTCAAGGGAAACGGGTATAAACCACCCAGAACACAGAGAGTCTGATTTAATACGCTTCTTGCTCGGTGATCTTTGTGCCCTCGGTGGTCAATTTTTTGATTTTCACCATCTATACCCAAAGCCATTGGAGCTCAGTCAACAACGTTGCAGCGTCAAGGGAAACGGGTATAAACCACCCAGAACACAGAGGGTCTGATTTAATACGTTTTTTGCTCGGTGATTTTTGTGTCCTCGGTGGTCAATTTTTTGATTTTCACCATCTAAATCAAAGCCATTGGATCTCAGCCAACAACGCTGTAACTTCATGATAAACCGCTATATTAATTTTTATTGGTTTCTTTTTTGGATCTATGTCTAACTTAAGTGCTTTAACTTCAATCCAAATAAAAATGAGGTTTATGACTATGAAGAAAATAATGGGTATTGTGCTTGTCGCTTTGATTGGAGCCGTATCACTCAACTGTTATGCACAAAACGAAGTTCAGAGCCTGTCACCTGAGTTGAGGGCTCTGCTCAAGCAAGAGATGTTGTCGATCCAGGATGGTATGCAAAAAATCGTTCCTGCTTTTGCTTCCGGGAACCTGCAAGAGGTGTCTGATATTGCAGCAAAGATTAACAATAGCTTTATTTTGAAGCAGAAAATCACCACTGTGCAAAAGCATGAACTTCATGAAAAACTCCCGAAAGGATTTATTTTAAAAGACCAACAATTCCATCAGTATGCAGCAATGCTTGAGCACGTCAGCAATAAAAGTCATACCGAACTTGTGGGTTTTTATTACTCAAAGCTGCTGGAGTCATGTGTTGGGTGTCATAGTGAATATGCGAGCCATAGATTTTCTGCCTTCACCAATGAGTCAGTAAAGGAAGATCACCCTTAACAATAAAGAGACCTGTGGCGAGTTAAGCCGATTTAGCGGCGAAGCGCCATCCCACTGGCCTGCCTTATATCCGTTTCATTAACCTTTCCTTGCCGGGGGGTTAAGGGCTTCAACACATCGTTCACTTGGCAAAACCAAATCTTTATTGACCGTTTGCTGGATATTGCTGATCATTCATTCGGATATGGCCCTTTTATCCTATACCCAAAATCCTTGAAGTTGCAGCTAGGCGGCAAAGGAGCTCAGCCCCATGAGCTTAGACCTACTAAGTGCAACGCGGCTGTCGAAAGTGAGAGCAGCCAACAACGCTGCAGCTTCAAGGGGGATGGGTATATACGTCACTACGTGCAGCTTGGCTAAATGCTCCAGGAGTCGATTAGTCATTGTTGTGCTGAAAATTTGTCAGGTCTAATCTAATCTAATAGGAAAAAGCTATTGCTGAAATAGAAATTAACGGATTCACAAATAGTATCTAAAGGCCAATACTTGATTATACAACATGACCTTGTATTGATAACAATTCTTCCGTACAAAATAGGCGATATAACAATGACTGAAAAAAAATGCCCGGTAATGCATGGCGGTGCCACAGAAACCAATATGTCGAACATGCAATGGTGGCCTAAGGCTCTAAATCTCGACATTCTTCACCAACACGATAGCAAGACCAATCCCATGGGAGCAGGCTTTAATTATCAGGACGAAGTCAAAAAACTCGACTTTGCCGCGCTTAAAAAAGACATGCTCGCGCTAATGACTGACAGCCAGGCCTGGTGGCCTGCAGACTGGGGTCACTACGGTGGGCTGATGATCCGCATGTCCTGGCATGCGGCCGGTACTTATCGTATCGCTGACGGACGAGGGGGTGCCGGTACCGGTAACCAGCGCTTTGCCCCCATTAATTCCTGGCCTGACAACGTCAACCTAGACAAGGCACGCCGTCTGCTGTGGCCTATCAAGAAAAAGTACGGCAACAAACTTAGCTGGGCCGATTTGATAGCCTATGGAGGCACCATCGCCTATGAATCTATGGGTCTGAAAACCTTTGGATTTGGTTTTGGCCGGGAAGATATCTGGCATCCCGAAAAGGATACGTATTGGGGAGCAGAAAAAGAATGGCTCGCTCCCACCGGCAGCGAAGGCAGCCGCTATTCTGGTGAGCGCGATCTGGAAAATCCGTTGGCCGCCGTGATGATGGGGCTAATTTACGTTAACCCCGAAGGTGTGGATGGTCAACCTGATCCACTTAAGACGGCCCATGATGTGCGCGTGACATTTGAGCGAATGGCTATGAACGATGAGGAAACCGTGGCTCTCACTGCTGGTGGTCACACAGTGGGGAAATGTCACGGTAATGGCGATGCCACACTGCTCGGTCCGGAACCAGAAGCCGCGGATGTTGAGGAGCAGGGCTTTGGTTGGTTAAATAAGAACAAGCATGGTATTGGCCGAGATACCGTATCCAGTGGCCTTGAAGGCGCATGGACGACCCATCCTACCCAGTGGGACAACGGCTATTTCCAACTGTTACTCAACTATGAGTGGGAACTGAAAAAGAGCCCGGCCGATGCCTGGCAATGGGAACCGGTCAATATTAAGGAAGAAGACAAGCCGGTAGATGTGGAAGACGCCTCGATTCGCTTAAATCCGATCATGACCGATGCCGATATGGCTATGAAGATGGATCCAGAATATCTGAAGATGTCACAGCGTTTCCATAAAGATCAAGACTATTTCTCTGAGGTCTTCGCACGTGCATGGTTCAAACTAACGCACCGCGATATGGGACCAAAGGCGCGTTATATTGGCCCTGAGGTGCCTGCAGACAATTTAATCTGGCAAGATCCGGTTCCTGCTGGGCGCAACGACTACGATGTTCAGGCCGTTAAGGATGAAATTTCTGCCAGTGATTTGAGTATCAGCGAAATGGTAACTACCGCCTGGGATAGCGCAAGAACTTTCCGTGGTTCGGATATGCGCGGTGGTGCCAATGGGGCACGCATCTGTCTGGCACCACAAAGAGAATGGGAAGGCAACGAGCCTGCTCGTCTGGCTAAGGTACTGGCCGTTCTTGAGCCAATTGCTGCTAAGTGTGGTGTAAGCGTAGCGGATGTCATCGTTTTGGCAGGTAACATTGGTGTGGAGCAGGCTGCAAAAGCTGCTGGCTTTGAGGTTGTGGCTCCCTTTTTACCTGGTCGAGGAGACGCCACAGACCAGATGACTGATATTGATTCTTTTGAGGTATTGGAGCCCAGCTATGACGGCTACCGCAACTGGGTCAAGCAGGACTATGTTGTCAGCGCAGAAGAGCTAATGTTAGACCGGACACAACTAATGGGACTGACTGCTCACGAGATGACAGTCCTGGTTGGTGGTATGCGTGTTATTGGCACTAACCATGATGCCACCTTGCACGGTGTATTCACCGAGCACAAAGGGGCGCTGACCAACGATTTCTTTGTCAACATCACTGACATGAATTATACGTGGAAGCCAACCGGTAATAATCTGTATGAAATCCGAGATCGCCAAACTGATCATGTTAAATGGACAGCGACACGGGTTGATCTCGTTTTCGGATCAAACTCCATCCTGCGTGCCTATGCCGAAGTTTATGCACAGGACGACAACAAGGAAAAGTTTGTGCAGGACTTTGTACGAGCATGGACTAAGGTTATGAACGCTGATCGCTTCGATTTAGCCTGATTTTTGCTACTTATTTCCGCGCCGTTTATCATAGCGGTGCGGGAATATAATGAACGGCGTTGCAGCTAACAACGCTGCAGCTTTAAGAATGAAGGGTATAAATGATGCTGGCTTTACCCATGCGTCTGTTACTGGCCTTATGCCGGCGTAATTGAAACGCAATAGTTGGCAATAAAATACATACTAAGATGGCCAAATCCTATTAACTAGATGTATCTGCTAAGCCTAATCTGGGCAGTTTTGCGGGCCTTTAATAAATCATTTATTTACCAGTAATATGTTAAACCCAACCACTTAACAGCCTGATATATTAAAAATAAAGACTATCTAAATGCTAGGTTTTTCTATGAACATGCTTCGTTAACTGATGGTTTTGGCAGTCACTCTGAAGGCGGTCGATTAGCGGATAGCCCAGACAGGCTCATAATACCAATCAGCCTTAATATCTACTCACTCAGCGATCGATAATATTGTCTTAATAGGGGACTGAATTTTCCCGCTTTACTGATAAAGCAGAAGCAAACTTAACATCGCCTTTCTGAGTTGATCACATATCAAGCAGGAATGGTATAGCAGGGGGTATTGCCTGCGAGCCTACTGAATGGTTCGTTGCCAACATAACCGCTAAATATAGCCGTCACCGCTTTACCTATTATGTTCAAAGCAATGTAATGGACAGCTACATCACAGCCAGGGAACTTGCATGGACATCCATGATAACTCCCCCTGTTTTTTAAATTGAACTAAAATTACAGGGTATTCTATTTTCAGTCAGGTAGGTTATGCCCCAGCCTCGCAAAAGCCAAGTCAGTTTAATTGATACGCATTATTACCATTGCCTTTACCGCTGTGTTCGCCGCTCATTCCTGTGTGGTAAGGATAAGTATTCAGGTCAAAGTTACGACCATCGCCGAGGGTGGTTAAAAGACCGCGTGCTTTTTTTAGCCACTGTATTTGCCATCGACATTTGTGCCTATGCGGTAATGAACAATCAGCAAAATGCCGGGAGCATTTTACAACAGTTCTATTTGGCCCGAAGTGCGTAAGGCATGGAGCCTGAAGTTTACCCATGTGGTGTTACATGTCGATAAAAACGTGGCTGATGGTAAGATACAGATGAGGTATTAAGACACTATCAAAAGTTGCACAAGGGCACGTTGTGAACCCAGAAGTATCTTAAGGCAGAGGAGTTGAGCCCGAGTAAACGGATTACCGTTGAAAAAACAGTTGAGCAGTACTGGCAACGGCTCTACGACATCAGCTGGTTTATGTGCAATCTGAACGAGTACATTGCCCGAGAAGCCAATAAAGAAGACGGTTGCACAGGCCGCTTTTATTCGCTGCCATCCATGGCGTTCACCCTGCGGACCAGCTAAAGCTGTTCTAATTTATTCCCTATAAATTAGTGGGAAAGGCGGTTTACATCCCAGGCCTTGTTAGATGAAAGTGAAGCGTTGCCGTCACACTTGGATCAGCATAGACAAAAAATGATACACAATAGCAATGGATGATTTTTAACAATCTCTCTATGTAATGTTCACTTACTCAATCAATAAAAATAGAGGGTGCTGTATGATAAGTGAAACATTATTTCCCAGAACGTAATGAGACGGTTAGGTAAAAGATAATACCGCCGATGAATATGAGCATTGTGACATGGTCGAGTGAGAATGGCATTACTCAGTCAACCTTGTATAACGGGCGTAAAAGAACCTAAGAACCTAAGAACCTAAGAATCGAGACATCGCTGTGCCTGGAGATAGAAAGAATGCTGAACAATAGTCGTCGTCCAATAAATTTGCCGTCTTCAATAAAACCGCAGGCTAAATTGCCCCAATATTGCCGTAAAAAAGATAATCAAGCTGCTGGAAGTTGAAGATTGAAGAAAAGAGCGAGCCTTAGGCGAAACGGCTGCGCGATTGGTGCTCAGAAAAAAGCCAATATGATCTTGGGGGAAAACGAGGTAACCGGCCACCGGGAGCCCATTATGAGCTGAAAATTAACGTTTGCCCCTCTGCCTCGATGTAAAGGTATTTTGCACCCATTGAGTCTTTAATATGGCCCGCTTTTTCTTCGCCTGCATATCATTGTGAATATAGGTGTGAGTGGTATCCATACTACTGAGACCAAGCAGCTCACAGATCACTTTAACTCATTGCCATAGGTGCGGCGCAGATATTAAGGTTTGATTTTATCGAAATCGACTGACATCCCGCGTTTTTTGCCGATCATGTAGCCGATCATGTAGATGTAGGCAAGAAGAGTCCGACAGGCCTCTTCTTGATTGATATTACCGCCAGCGAGTTGAACCAAGCCAAGGGAATTATTCCAGCGAATGGCACAAAAAAGTGAGCCAGCCATTTGCCCCGTATGTGAACCCAATCAAGCAGGCAATCTAATATTTTGGGCTCACCCGGTATGGTGCACTTTTTATCACCTAGATAGATGACATTGATTTCGTCTCGCCAAAAATCCACATTGAAGGTTTGTTGAATATAGCTTTGAAGTATTTCACCGTTTAAGCGGCCACCTTTATAACCGTCTCCCTTAGATCTAACACTACAAGGGGAATAGATCACAAATTGTTAATTTTTTATTAGCAATTTAGATTACCCTTGGGGCAACCTTTAATTACCAAAAGCTAATTTACTTATTATGTCGATAATTTCCAAACCTCTTGTGGTTGCCGCAGGTATTTGTTGTTTGGCCCTTGGATCAGCAACTGCCACCGAAGTGCAGATCAAAACTGTGATGGGCGATATTAACGTCAATTTATATGATGATGTCACCCCTCAAACCGTGGCCAATTTTTTAAGTTACGTAAAATCCGGCGCTTATGCCAACAATGTAGTACATCGTTCTGAACCGGGTTTTGTGCTGCAAGCTGGCGGTTTTTGGTATGGCGGCGTGGTGCCACTGGACAGCGTAGCGACGGGTATCCCTGTAGCAAATGAACCTGAACTGTCCAATGTTCGTGGCACCCTGGCCATGGCTAAATTATCCGGCAATGCCAACAGCGCCACATCCCAATGGTTTTTCAACCTCGCCAATAATAGTGCCAATCTTGATGCACAAAACAGCGGGTTTACGGTTTTTGGCCAGGTGTTGGGTAACGGGATGGAGGTGGTGGATGCCATTGCACAGTTAAGTCGATTTAATCTGGGCGGCGCAGCAACTAATGCTCCTTTGCGTAATTATACTCAGGCAGATGCTAGTGCTGAAGTGACTGTGACTGATGAACATCTGGTTATTATCACCGACATAGTAGTGACCGACGAAACTACACTAACCCATAGTGAACTTAATCCCCCGGCAAATACTTTGATCAATAAAAGTGCTGATACCAGCCAGGGAAGCTCGGGTGGCGGTAGTTTAAGTGGATTTTCTGCTCTAGCATTGTTGTTGATAGGAATAAGGAAACGATTTTTTATTCAGCGCTAGGTTGACTGAAAAAAGAGTAAAAAAAACGGCTCAAAAGAGCCGTTTTTTGTGACTTAACTAAAAGTCTATTCTTTACCACGACCGGCGCGTTTACGGTCGTTTTCGGTTAGAAGTTTCTTACGTAAACGAATGCTTTTTGGTGTGACTTCAACCAGCTCATCGTTGTCAATAAATTCTAAAGCTTGTTCAAGTGACATAACGATAGGCGGTACTAAAGTTTGTGCTTCGTCGGTTCCTGAAGAGCGAACGTTAGTTAACTGCTTGCCTTTAAGGGCATTAACTGTCAGGTCATTTTCACGGGTATGAATACCAATCAACATACCTTCGTATACTTCAGTCGCGTGACCGATGAACATACGCCCACGCTCTTGTAAGTTAAACAAGGCGTTAGTAAGAGCTTTACCGCTGGCGTTGGCAATCAAAACACCATTTTTACGTTGGCCAATATTGCCACCTTTATGAGGGCCATAATGATCAAATGTATGATAAAGCAAGCCTGAACCTGAAGTCATAGTCAAAAAGTCAGTCTGGAAGCCGATCAAACCACGACTAGGAATGGTGAAGTCCATACGGATACGGCCTTTTCCATCTGGCGTCATATTGGTTAGTTCACCTTTACGTAAACCCATTTGCTCCATGACCGAACCCTGGTGTTGTTCTTCACAGTCAATGGTAACGGTTTCAAAAGGTTCTTCAAGTTTGCCATCTACTTCACGTAAAATAACTTCAGGGCGTGATACGGCCAGCTCGAAACCTTCACGGCGCATGTTTTCAATCAATATACCGAGGTGCAGCTCACCACGACCCGATACGCGGAATTTATCCGGATCAGTTGTTTCATCAACACGTAAGGCTACGTTATGGATCAATTCATCCTGTAAACGCTCAAGAATATTACGTGAAGTCACGTATTTGCCTTCTTTACCACAAAATGGTGAGTTGTTTACCTGGAATGTCATCGTTACCGTTGGTTCGTCAACAGATAAAGGTGGCAGGGCTTCAACCGTGTTTTGATCACAAATGGTGTCAGAAATTTTAAGCTCACCCAAACCGGTGACCGCGACGATGTCCCCGACAGAACCTAATTCAATTTCATTACGTTCCAGACCCATATAACCTAATATCTGGCCTATTTTAGCGTTACGTTTTACGCCATCGGCACCTACGACGGTAACAGCCTGGTTAATTTTTGCCGAACCACGTGATATCCGGCCAACACCAATTACACCCACATAAGAGTTGTAATCGAGTTGAGAAATCTGCATCTGGAAAGGCTCATCCACATGGCCACTTGGCGCTTGAACGTGCTTAACGATGGTTTCAAACAAAGGCGTCATATCTTCACTAGTTTTGTCGGCATCGTTAGAAGCCCAACCATTTAGTGCAGAGGCGTAAACAACCTGGAAATCCAGTTGTTCATCAGTGGCACCTAGATTGTCAAAAAGATCAAACACCTGATCGATAACCCAATCTGGACGGGCACCAGGCTTGTCAATTTTGTTGAGTACTACTATAGGCTTCAGACCTTGAGCAAAGGCTTTTTGTGTAACAAAGCGAGTTTGCGGCATAGGGCCTTCTTGAGCATCAACTAACAATAAAACTGAGTCAACCATCGACATAACGCGTTCTACTTCGCCACCGAAATCGGCGTGCCCAGGAGTGTCGACTATGTTAATGCGGTAGTCGTTCCAGAGGATCGCAGTATTTTTAGCAAGTATGGTAATACCGCGTTCTTTTTCGATATCGTTGGAATCCATAACCCGTTCTTCAGCGGCGCCTCTGCTTTCGAGGGTACCGGACTGTTGTAGAAGTTTGTCAACTAGGGTCGTTTTTCCGTGGTCAACGTGGGCAATAATTGCTATGTTCCTCAAGTGGTCGGTCGAGGTTTGCGATACACTCATGATAGTTTCTCTACTCTTGGGTGGAATAAACCACCTTAACTGAATTTATAGGGCGCGTATTGTACAGTTTTAAACTGCGTTTGGCGATCAACAATTAGTGTTTATCTGTATTTACAGCAGATAAACCTGGATTGCACCATTATATTGCGCTACGAAGGGCGAATTGCTTGACACCTCAGTGACTGCACCAAACTGGAACTTGCAAGCACTTATTTGGTGCGTTGAAGTTGATGGATATTACTTTACCACTACACAACACGGCTGGAATGGGTGATCCTACTGATTTTGTGCTTGGCACGATAATCGCTTGTTGCTCACTCAAGTCAGAATACTTTACTAGTTATTAATACCCTATTGCTTAATCTGGAGGACGCAATGTCAGTTGAAAAGGCTTTGAATTTTATAAAAGAAAATGAAGCGAAATTTGTTGATTTACGCTTTACCGATACTAAAGGCAAAGAGATGCATATCTCTATTCCTGCTCATCAGATCACCGAAGAGTTCTTCGAAGACGGTAAAATGTTTGATGGGTCGTCAATTTCCGGTTGGAAAGGCATAAGCGAATCCGACATGATACTCATGCCTGATACCGAGACCTTAGTGCTTGACCCTTTCGCAGAAGAAACTCAAATCAATATTCGCTGTGATATTTTAGAGCCCACTACTATGCAAGGGTACGATAGAGATCCTCGTTCAGTTGCCTCTCGTGCCGAAGCATACCTGGTGTCTACAGGCATCGGTGACAAGGTCTTATTTGGTCCAGAACCCGAGTTTTTCCTTTTTGACGACGTACGTTTTCATACCGATATGGCTGGCTCTTTCTTTAAAATCAACTCGTCTGAAGCAAAGTGGAGTTCTGGTAGAGAATACGATGACGGTAACATGGCGCATCGTCCGGGCGTAAAAGGTGGTTATTTTCCAGTACCTCCAGTTGACTCATCACATGATATACGCGCTGCAATGTGTATGGTGATGGAAGAAATGGGTTTGACAGTTGAAGCTCATCACCATGAAGTGGCCACAGCCGGACAAAATGAAATAGCCTGTTTGTTTAACACGCTTGTTAAAAAAGCGGATGAAATTCAAATCTATAAGTATGTTGTGCACAATGTTGCTCACGCTTACGGTCAAACTGCCACTTTTATGCCTAAGCCATTAGTCGGGGATAACGGTTCAGGTATGCATTGTCACCAATCAATCAGCAAAGATGGCAAAAACATCTTCGCAGGTGATAAATACGCGGGATTATCAGAAGATGCACTTTACTACATCGGTGGTACAATCAAACATGCGCGGGCAATCAATGCGTTTGCTAATGCTTCGACTAACTCTTATAAGCGTTTAGTCCCGGGTTTTGAAGCACCTGTGATGTTGGCTTATTCGGCGCGTAACCGTTCAGCTTCGATTCGTATACCTTTTGTGAACAGCGAAAAAGCACGACGTATTGAAGTTCGTTTCCCTGATCCAACTGCTAACCCTTATTTAGCATTTACCGCTATGTTAATGGCTGGCTTGGACGGCATTAAAAATAAAATTCACCCTGGTGATCCGATGGACAAAGATTTGTATGATCTGCCTCCTGAAGAAGCTGCGGAAATCCCCACCGTTGCCACCACACTTGAGCAAGCACTGGAAGCACTGGATAATGATCGTGATTTCTTAACCATAGGTGGAGTGATGACTGACGATTCTATAGATGCTTATATCAAGCTTAAACAAGAAGAAGTTCAATTGTTGGCTACCTCTGTTCATCCAGTTGAATTTGACATGTATTACAGCGTTTAACAGCGGGTTGAAGTGGCGCTATGTTTAGGCGCCATAATTAAATCAAAATGTTATTCAATACCTAGCCTGCTCAACGCAGGCTTTTTTTTAACCACAGTCTTGCTAGAATAACTTACTATCGATAATCAATAGGCTGGCTATGGAATATCATATTTATGCACTTATAATTTTACTGTCTGCCCAGGTCAATGCAGACATAGTATATAAAACCGTCTCGCCCACTGGGGAAGTCATTTACAGTGATACCCAATCCGGTAGTGCCCAGGCTATGGAACTTAATCCAAACTTGGTAATCGAGCCACTCAGTCCTGTACAGCTTAAGCCTGTAAATACCACTCAATCAAAAAAAACTAAAATTGATTACCAGTTAACAATCCTCAGCCCTAAACCTGAACAAACTATACGCAATAATATGGGGCGGGTGATCATTCGTGCCGACTTGACGTCAGTGGCAAGGGGGAGTTTTAAACTGCATCTTAATAAACGAGAGATAGTACAAAAAAAACCTATATTTCAATTAGATAATTTAGAACGAGGAGAGTATATATTCTATATAGAGTACATAGATAATTCAGGCAAGATCCTTGCATCTAGTGAGCAGCAGGTATTTTATCTGCACAAAGCCTCGGTTCTGATTAAGGCAAACTAGCTATAAAGCGCTAGGCTTGAGATGGATTGGAGATTAGACATTAATTTAAAGCACCAGATTGGTGCGACCTGATATACTGAGTTTATGCATTTTAATACTAAATTAGAAAGCTTGTTGGATCACCTCTCTACAGCGGTTTTACTGCTAGACGGGCAACTTGTCGTCAGGGAAGCTAACCATGCGGCCCAAGCGCTGTTCGAACGAAGCCTGAACTTGCTTGTGGATTGCCCTATTGAACAATTGATCATCCATTCCAGTCTGGATTTAATGCGTTTTAAACAAGACATGCAACATGGTGAAGTTTATTCAGACGGGGAAGTGCAACTCACCCTTGCTGACGGGCGCCATACTCATGCTGATGTGACCGTTACTTATATTCACGATGTTTCAGGCGTTAGTCTACTACTGGAAATGCGTTTGATTGAAAAACAAAAAAAAATCAGCCAGGAGTCTCAGCAGTGGGCCCAGCAACAAGCCGCTCGTGAACTGATAAGGGGTTTGGCCCATGAAATTAAAAATCCTTTGGGTGGCATTCGCGGCGCAGCACAATTGCTGGAAAAAAGATTACCTTCCCCTGAGTTGAAAGAATTCACGAGTATGATCATTGAACAGTCTGACCGCTTACGTAATTTGGTCGACCGTTTGTTGGGACCTAATTCGCGGCCAAATTTTCAAAGACATAACGTTCATCAGATTCTCGAGAAGGTGTTAACGCTAGTACAGCACGATTTAAGCCATAGCATAACGATTAGCCGGGATTATGATCCCAGCATTCCTGATGGCCTACTCGATCAGGACATGTTCCAGCAAGCGATTTTGAATATTATACGTAATAGTATTCAAGCTATAGCAGCCCAGCCTGGCGCTCAAGGTGATATCAGGGTCGTCACCAGAATTGAACGTCAATTAACCATACACGGTATTCGTCACCCTCTGGGGGTGAAAATAACCGTTATCGATAATGGTCCGGGTATTCCAAACGATCTTAGAGATACGCTATTTTATCCTATGGTAACGGGCAAAAAAGATGGCACAGGATTGGGCTTGTCTATTGCTCAGACGCTTATCGATCACCATAAAGGCAAAATTGAAGTTCAAAGTTGGCCCGGACATACGGAATTTACTCTTTATATACCTATAGATCGCAAGGAACTTAATTAATGAGCGCAGAACCTGTTTGGATAGTGGATGACGATAGTTCTATTCGTTGGGTCTTACAAAAAGCGTTGCAGGCAGCCAGTATTCCATGCTTTAGCTTTGACAACCCAGAAGATTTACTTCTGCAGTTACAGGCAGAACAACCACCGGAAGTGATCGTATCAGATATCCGTATGCCACAAATGGATGGCATGGCCCTACTTGAAGAAGTACATAAGCGCTTTCCCAATATTCCAGTTATTATAATGACCGCCCATTCTGATTTGGACAGTGCAGTGAATGCTTATCAAAATGGTGCCTTTGAATATTTGCCCAAACCCTTTGATATAGACGAGGCGGTTGGCTTAGTGCGCAGAGCCCTTACTCATGTGCGGGAACAATCTAAAAGCCATCCGCTGCCACTATTAGCTGTGGCCACGGAAATTATTGGTGAAGCCCCTGCTATGCAGGAAGTGTTTCGTGCAATTGGCCGTTTGTCTCGTTCGAGTATCAGTGTGCTAATTAATGGTCAGTCAGGTACGGGCAAAGAGCTTGTCGCTCAAGCCTTGCATCGTCATAGTCCCCGGACCAAACAAACCTTTATCGCCCTCAACATGGCCGCTATTCCTGCAGACCTCATCGAGTCTGAATTGTTTGGCCATGAAAAAGGATCCTTTACCGGGGCGCAGAACGCTCGCCAAGGCAGATTTGAGCAGGCTGATGGTGGTACCTTATTTCTAGATGAAATAGGGGATATGCCTTTAGATGTGCAAACGCGTTTGTTGCGTGTATTAGCCGATGGGCAATTTTATCGTGTCGGCGGTCATAATCCGGTGTCTGTGGATGTGAGGATTATTGCGGCCACCCATCAAAATCTTGAGCAAAGGGTAGCAGATGGCAAATTTCGTGAAGATCTATTTCACCGCCTTAACGTGATCCGCATCCATATTCCCCGGTTGACACAAAGGAGTGAAGATATACCCTTGTTGGCCGCACACTTTTTGCAAAAAGCGGCCCTTGAATTAGCTGTTGAGGTGAAATCACTGAGCAAAGAGACTAAAAAAATACTCAGTCAACTACCTTGGCCTGGTAATGTTCGGCAACTGGAAAATGTATGCCGATGGTTAACTGTCATGGCCAGTGGTCAGGAAGTGCTGCCTCATGATTTACCCCCAGAAATACATGCTCAACCTTTATCTAATGAGCTAAATACACAAGATGATGATTGGGGACTCTTGCTGGCAAACTGGGCTGATAGTCAACTACAAGCGGGACACAATAATATTCTGGATGAAGCTCAACTTAGCTTTGAACGTATTTTATTGGAACGGGCTTTATTTCATACCCATGGCCATAAGCAGGATGCAGCCAAGAGACTAGGGTGGGGACGCAATACTCTGACCCGTAAACTTAAAGAACTTAATATGTAAAATTAATCTCCCTAAGTTTCCAGTGAGCTTAAGGCCCGTGGGTATGATACCAATCCGTATTAATAAATGCGCACTGGGAATGCGTCCAGCGATTTTTGAGCAAGGCGTTGATATAAAGGAATGGCCGTTTTTTTTCAAATAGCGATAATGCAGAGTAAAAGTCGCTGGTGCATTCCCTTTGAGCGTGTTTTAAACGGGCTTACTCTGCGTTGCTCGAACTCGAAAGAGCACGACTATTACTTCATTCAAGCGCCTTGATTTGGCCCGTTTAAATTCTCGCCCAGCGCTCACTTACTAACAGGGATTGGTATTAGCCTGCTGTTTCTGCTTATCTGGTCAGTAAAGTTGCCATTGAATGGTTGAAATTTTTCAACCATTTATTACTCAGTTGACCGTCTTTGTTGCGGTTTATTTCAATTACCGCACGTTTTTTGGAATGTACCACATGTTTTAGATGTGCCCGGTTGTGCGTAATGGCATCGAAGGTATCCAAAATACCTAATAATTGCGCACCATCACATATATTAGCTTCTTTCAATCCTAAGGGGTAACCACTGCCATCCATGCGTTCATGGTGTTGGATGACAATTTTTCTCGCTTCATTCCAATGATTTAAATGTTCTAGCAAGCGCGCGCTCTTATATACATGGGAGTGCATCAGGTTGAACTCTGGATCGGTCATTGGCCCTTGTTTATGTAAAACTTCAACGGGCATAAAAGCCATACCAAAGTCATGCATGTAACAAGCAACAGCGAGCTGATCTTCATCAATAGGTGAGCCTGCGAACTTATTCACATAAGCAGCTAGCTTGGCAATTCTGTCACCCCGTCCGTTCCAAAATTCAGAACGCTTCTCTATGGGCTTCATCAGCTCTCTAAAAAATATAATATCACTATTTTTTTCAATACTTAGATTTTTGGGGATGCCACTTTGGGCCAGTCCAGCAAGACGTCTAATGTCTATTGCTTGTTGTTGCGTATCATATAAGGATGAATTGTCCAGGCAAGGATCGAGTAATAACACCGTTTCCGCCAGTATCCTTTCGTGTTGGTCGTTGTTACCTGGGTTAATTTTAGAAATTTGCACCACGAGTTGATTAAATAATACTTCGTCGTATTCAGCGTGACCATTTTTAATGCAACTTTCTACAAATATTTTGATTCGGTCCATGGTCAACAATACCAGATCGCTCATATTGCTGGTGTAGTTAATCTGGCCTTTGCGCAATAAATCGAGAAGATCCTCTACGTGTTGTAAAAGAGGGGTCATGGGGCTGAAATTGACTAAGCCCAAATCACCTTTTATCGTATGGATGGAGCGAAATAACGACCGTTGCAGCTCATTATCCTGAGGTTTTATTTCTAATTCGATTAAAACTTGTTCGCTGGCTTCATACAACTCATTAATTTCTTCAAGTAAATCGTTGAGAATGTCATCGTCAAGATCTTCATGGGTAAAGGTTTGCATGAATAGAGTTGCCTTAATGGTTTTTTGTTTTCTCAGCACTGTTACTTAGAGCTATCGGCTGCTCTATGGAAAAATTAAAGATTTTAAGCGTAATTCAACATTAGATAAGAGAAAATCATCACTAATCAGACATCCTTGAGGTGAAAACTGGTTATAATCGACAGCCAAATTATTCTTCAGGATCATATGTGTTAGCGCTTTTACGAATATTCTGTATTTTCTTTTATTTCATATTTATCAATATTCTACTTATCTTGATATGTATTGGACGGCCTTTTCATAGAGATAACGTGCACATAGCAGGTAAACTTTATAGTTCCACCTGCTGGTTACTTGGCTTGAAACTGGAAGTACGAATCTGTGATAAGACAAAGGATCAGGGGCCTTTTGTGTTTATTGCTAATCACCAAAATAGTTATGATATTCTGACAATTTGTGCGGCGGCGTTAAAAGGCACAGTGACGGTAGGCAAGAAAAGCTTAAAGTGGATCCCCTTATTTGGTCAAGTCTATTGGTTGTCTGGTAATATTATGATCGACCGTAAAAATTCAGGTAAAGCTATCGATACCTTAAAAAATTCGGTATTAAAAATGCGCCAGAGAAATTTATCTGTGTGGTTTTTCCCGGAAGGAACTCGCAGTTACGGACGTGGTCTATTGCCATTTAAATCCGGGGCCTTTCGCATCGCAAAAGCTGCAAACAAGGGCATGGTGACGGTATGTGCCAGCAATATGGAGAATAAGATCAAGCTGAACCGATGGGATAACGGCACATTAATTATCGAAGTAGGTGAGCCAGTAATGCTCGATGACAGTAAATCAGTGAAAGAGTGGACAGAACACTTTTATCAGTTAATGAAGGCCAACATTGCAAGATTAGACAGTGAAGTTGCCCAGCGCTCGCGATAAACTTGCAGCAATTACAGGTTATAGGAATACACATGAGCACAGATGAACAAACCCAAACAGAATGGTTTGAATTTAATCAAGAAACGATTGAGGCGCTAATTGAAGATGGTAGCGATGGTTCACAACCCCATACCATTGAATATCATTTTGCCGGTTCAGACTTTGAGATCCTTGAAAAAGCCGCAGTAGATGTATTTAAAGCAGGCTTTGAAGTAGGGGATGCCGAAGAACTCGTATTAGATGATGGCGGCATGGTTTTTTGTTTCGATGCGGTAGTCGAACGTTTGCTAGAGCCTGAGCTGCTCAATCAGGATACGGTGAAGTTATTGACTATTGCAGCCAAACATAACATTCATTATGACGGTTGGGGTACCTATTTTATCGAATCAGAATAAGCCTATTTGCCAGCCATGGGCTTGTTGAAAGTGAGTCTGAAGTTAACTTTACCTTAAGGTTATCTTCAGCTTTTATTCATCGTTAAAGATACACACTGCGCCTAACTAAATAGGAGAGTGTGTGATGAATATTAAAGGTATTATCTGTCTGTTATGCGTGTTCACTATTGGCGCTGAAGCAAACATAGCAAATGACCACTGGTCTGTAAAATCCACGGACAAGCAATATAACCAGGTACTGACAACGCAGCCAAAGGCGGCTATAAACCCGCAGTCTATCCCTGTCTCTCAGGTAAAGCCCACAGAGAAACTAGGGCCAACTGTCACGTTAAAAAACGCTCAGCCCCAGATGAGAAAATCACTCAGTAGCAGACCTCAAGCTAAATCTGCTGGCACTGATGTTTGGGTATATGATGCCAATATATTCCTTCATGATGACCTGGATTACGACGGTTACTTTCATCATTTTAGTGTCGACTTAGACGTGGACACCTACTTTGTGCATGCCAAAGTGTACGCCAGACTATATTTAGGCCTGGGTGACGACTTCCGTGAATTTCATACTACCTCTGACTTTGTGGTCGATGGACAAAGTAGTGACGATGTATTTACCGTGCAAAGCGAGTTACTGTCAGGTTTTCGCCCCGATGACTACGAAGTGCTCATCGAGATATATGATGCCTACAATGACGATCTAGTTGCTGTGTATGATGGTTATGATGACGACGACTTATACTTGTTAAGCCTGGAAAGCAGTGACTACGAAACGGTTTATATCGAACCTGACGTGGTGGTTATTCACGGCGGCGGTAGCCTGGGTATACTTTGTTTGTTATTACTGCCCTTACTTGTCGCCAGAAGATTATAGCGTGAGCCCCTGTATCAACAACCTGGGTTTTAGCTACCATCCTTGCTTAGTCAATGCCTGATCTGAGGCGTATTCAATTATTGACGCTGCGCAGAGCGTCATCCTCCTGGTGTTGCCATACCACTAAACACATCCCCGCTTATGCTTACTGCTCAGCCCTACCCCTATTTTATTGTCAAAGTGGCGTGGCCTTATATATTGACCACTATTTTTGTCTTGGGTAACTGAACAAGCTACTGATATCTCATTATGTGGCATAACCCACTGAAAAAAATCAGACTGAATGGTCTGATTTGCTGGAATAATAATCAGGCCTGTGGGATTATTCGTCGACAAAAGTAGTTGTGCCCTGCCTTTCTGACCGTAATACAGATGTCACAGAAGTATAAGAACATTGCTTTTAAATAAAATTATAACAAGCCAGTTCACTGGCACTTACCTAATATTTCAGGAGAAACTATGAAGATTAAATACCCAGCACTGCTGGCGCTTTTAAGTGCGCCAGCAGCACAAGCCGGAGAGCTTGTCATTACGGGTGTGTTTGATGGCCCACTGACAGGCGGAGTTCCTAAAGGCATCGAGTTATTTGTCACCCAGGATATTGCAGACTTGGCCACATGTGGTGTTGGTTCAGCCAATAATGGTGGCGGCACAGACGAACAGGAATTTACCTTTCCTGCTGGACCAATAACTGCGGGCAGCTATCTGTATGTTGCATCAGAGAGCACAGAATTTAACAACTTTTTTGGCTTTACACCTACTTACACGACTGGTGCCGCTTCTATTAATGGCGATGATGCCATAGAGTTATTTTGTAACGGTAGTGTAGTCGATGTATTTGGTGAAATTGATACCGACGGCAATGGTGAACCTTGGGAATACCAGGATGGCTGGGCATACCGTGAAGTGGGTAGTGGCCCAGACGCTACGTTTACCATAGCCAACTGGCGTTTTAGTGGTCCTAATGCATTAGATGGTGAAACAGATAATGCTTCTGCTGTTAGTCCATTTCCCCTGAAAGCCTTTGCTGATGGCGTTAACGCCGACCCAGATGGTGACCCGGATACAGTTGAGCCAGTAGGCCCTTGTTTCAACTGCCCTGAACTTGCACCTATCGCGGATGCGACAACCTTCGATGCTGACGTTTATTACGATCGAGCGATGACAGAAGTGGAGGCTGGCTCATCTGCAAGCACTATCAAGACCGCCATCAATGAGGCGATTAGCGCGGGCCATAAAAATTTAAGTTACTCAGAAGTGTGGTCAGCGTTAACCCACACGGATGAAGACCCGGGTAATGCGGATAATGTTATTCTTTGGTACAAAGGCACCTCAATCGCCAAATTTAGCAATGGCAGTGGCAGCCAAAGTACTGATCAGGATAATTGGAACCGTGAACATAGTTGGCCTAAAAGCCATGGTTTTCCTAATGAATCCCAAGAAGCCTATACCGATATTCATCACTTAAGGCCCACCGATATATCGGTGAATTCGTCTCGTGGCAACCTGGACTTTGATAACAGCGACACTGAATTAGCAGAAGCGCCGAGTAATCGCGTTGATGGCGACTCATTTGAACCACGCAATGAAATCAAAGGCGATGTAGCCCGTATGATGTTCTATATGGATACGCGCTATGAAGGTTATGGCGAAGGCACACCTGATCTGGTATTGGTGGATAAGTTATCCGATACCGGCATCCCTGAATTAGGTCGTTTATGTCGCTTAATAGAATGGAATAACGGCGATCCCGTAGATGCCTCTGAACAAGCTCGAAACGATGCCATTTACGAATACCAAGGAAACCGTAATCCTTATGTGGATCATCCGGAATGGGTTTCAATGCTGTATCAAACTGAGGCATGCACTGTTGTCGATGCCGATACAGGAACGGATAATCCAACCACCACCTCTGGTGTTGTTTTTATCTCAGAATACATCGAAGGCAGTAGCTATAACAAAGCTATCGAGTTGTATAACCCTACTGCTAGCGATATTGATTTAGCTGCAGGTAATTATGTGCTTAGTCGTTATTCAAATGGTGGGACTAGCCCGACACCAATTAATTTGACCGGTATTATTCCAGCCAATGGCACCTATGTTGTTGCTAATAATCAGGCAAACTCTGACATTCTAGGTAAAACTGACCAGATATCTGGCGACCTTTCACACAATGGTGATGATGATTATGTACTGACCGCCAACGACACAGTGCTCGACTCCTTTGGTCAGGTAGGTGTTGATCCTGGTAGTAGCTACGGGAACGGGGACTCATTGACGGCTAACAATACATTGATCCGCAATGCTGAGGTTTATTCAGGTGATATTGCCATTGACGATGCCTTTGACCCTGCAATCGAATGGACAGGTCTTGGCGTGGACATTTCTGATGATTTGGGGATGCATACCGTTGGGCCACGTAATTTGTTTATCTCAGAATACATCGAAGGTAGTAGCTCAAATAAGGCTATTGAACTGTATAATCCGTCTGGAATATCAGTCGATTTAGCAGATGAAGGCTATCGTTTGGAGCGTTTTTCAAATGGAGGTATATCGGGTACGGCGATTAATTTGACTGGTACGGTTGCAGGTGGCGACGTATTCGTTGTTGCCAATCCTAATGCTATGCAAGAAATTTTGGATAAAGCTGACCTCACGTCAGGTGATATTGCACACAATGGTGATGATGCCTATGTACTGTTTAAAGGAGATGATGTAGTCGATTCATTTGGTCGAGTGGGTGTAGATCCTGGCAGTCAATGGGAATCGAATGATGTAAGCACAGCCAATGCAACATTAGTTAGACTGAGTAGCATTGGAGAAGGCGATACTATCAGCGATGACGAATTCTTACCTGATCTTCAGTGGGCGGCCTTTCCAAGTAATACAAGCAGCGAATTAGGCTCACATCAATTTGGCGGCAGCGATGACAGTGGGGACAAGGTAGTTGTGGGTGTTTGCGGCGATTCTGCAACGTTTATCCATACTATCCAGGGCGTAGGAGAGGCTTCTCCTGTAACAGGTGAAACGTTGATAGTCCAAGCCGTTGTAACAGCAGCCTTTGCGCCAATTGGCGGCTTCTTCATTCAAGAAGAAGATATAGATCAGGATACTGATGCTGCTTCTTCTGAAGGCTTATTTATTGCCTTTAGTGGTGATTTACCCGTCGTTGGTAGCGTTGTCCGTGTGGTTGGTGACGTAGTTGAAGATTATGACAATACGCAAATGAACGTAACTGATAACTGGCTTGAGTGTGGCAGTGGTACAGCGACCCCAGCTATTCTTAACCTTCCTTTTGCCAGTGCTGGATCTGCGGAGTCGTTAGAAGGGATGTTGGTTACCACTAACCAGGAATTAACGGTCAGTGATACCTATCGCTTGGGTCGATTTGGTGAAGTTGCCTTATCTAATGGTCGTCTATTCAACCCCACAAATATATTTGTACCCGGTTCTAGCGAAGCGCAAGCCTTGCAAACTGAAAATAGCTTAAATGTGGTATATATGGGTGACGCGAGTGAAGTGCAAAACCCAGATCCAGTAATCTATCCAGCCGGTGATCTATCAGCGCTTAATACGCTTAGAGGGGGAGATACGGTAAGCTCTGTAACAGGAGTGTTAGATTTTGATTTTGGTAAATATCTAATCAACCCTACGGTTGCACCTACTTTTGCTGCAACTAACCCCCGAACGGCTTCCCCTGAGATAGCACCAGGCAATCTTAAAGTGGCAAGTTTGAATGTTCTGAACTTTTTTAATGGTGACGGACAAGGTGATGGATTTCCTACATCTCGGGGTGCAGATACACTCTTTGAATACGATCGTCAATTAGCTAAAACAGTGGAGGCCATTGTTGCCATGGATGCGGATATTCTGGGGTTGATGGAGATTGAAAACGATGGGTTTGATAACCTCAGCGCTATCGCTCAATTAACTGCAGCCGTGAATGCAGCCTTAAATGAAGAAGCCTATAGCTTTGTCAGTGCAGATACACCAATTGGTACTGACGAAATAACGGTTGGTTTGCTCTATAAAAGCAGTGTAGTAGATTTGTCTGGTGCGGTTGATATCTTAGATAGCAGCAATTCTATCAGTGATGAGCAAGGTCCCTTGTTTAACACCGAGCGTAATCGTCCGGCCATGTCACAGAAATTCGCCTTAGTAGAAAATGGTGAACAGATAGTGGTGAGTGTTAATCACTTCAAATCAAAAGGCTCAAGTTGTGGTGTAGGAGATGACGATACTACTACGGGGCAAGGTAACTGTAATGTTACCCGTACCCGAGCAGCACAAGCTTTAGTAAGCCATTTAGGAGAGAATTTTGTTGATGTACATCAGCTAATTATTGGCGATTTGAACTCTTACGCTAAAGAAAATCCTATCACTACTATTACTGAGAGCGGGTTTGTTAATCTAATTGCACAGTTCCAGGGTGCACAAGCTTACTCTTACTCGTATAATGGTGAGCTAGGTTACTTAGATCACGCATTAGCCAGCGCCAGTATGATGGATAAAGTAGTTGATACTACCGAATGGCATATCAATGCCGACGAGCCAATAGTGTTGGATTATAACGTTGAATATCAGTCTGATGATCAGCAAACAAACTTCTATGCGCCAGACCAATATCGTATGTCAGATCATGATCCTGTGATCATGACCTTTCAGTTTGACGCAGCCGAAGAGTCAGGTGACGACGAACCGGTCGTAGTGGTGACAAAAAAAGGTGGTAGCCTAGGTATACTTTGTTTGTTATTACTGCCCTTACTTGTCGCCAGAAGATTGGCTATAGTACGAGTTTAGGTATTAACAGCCTTGGTTATAGTTTTCTATACCCAAGGCTGTTGAAATTGCAACTAACAATGCTGCAACTTCAAGATAGACGTGTATCAAGCACCATGTAAGATACATTTAGCCTGCGCATTGACACCGCGCAGTGCATCATCCTCCCTGTTTTGCACTGTGACCCGAACATCCTGGCTCATGCTAACTATCCAGTCCTATCTCTATTTAATATGGCTGATTCAACTTTAAAGTGCATCATCGCTAAGCGGTTATAGACACCAGGTTCTCGCCATTAATCTTGCTCGCGTTTTATAATTTAGTTTCTTTGTTAGTCTACTATTGAGGTTGACCATCAAATATTGAACGGTTGATTGCGATGCCTTTTTAAAGTCTGTTAATTTTGGCCAATACTGTCGTAATAGGCTATTCGTGTTTTTATTCAGTCCTCGTTGGCACAAGCAATAAGGAGCGGCCAAGTCAAACTGACCATTGAGACTCTTTATCATCTATCTGAGTGAATATACTTAAACTCGTTTTCCACTTTACGACAGTCAACCCGCGCCCCACTGTGTCCTTTTTTGGCTCATAGCTGTTTTATTTAGGACATAAATCTGGCATCGTTGCTAATAGATTGTCACTGTTGTGTCTCTTGTCGGATAAAAATCGATTAGCCTATAGTTAGCTTAATGTTTTTTACTCATTCAAGTTATGCACTTATTATTTGAATTTGAGGGTGAATATGAGCGAAAAAATGAATGAAGACGCTTTGCAGGCGTTAAAGATTGCCTTTAGTTATATGCCCAAAGCAATAGAAGTCAATAAATATGAATATGGTGATGGTTACCAAAAAGTGCTGGAGCATATCGAAGCGGTTAGAGAGGTGTTACTGATCAATGATGTGGATCCTGATGAGGTAAATGGTGAGATAAACCCTGAAAGCACCCCTAATTCTACCTATTAAAAAAGGGGACATTAACACCATACTAATTACAGGGTGTTAATGCCTGTCAGAGCAGGGGGATTTTGCTGTCTTTATTGGTAATCAAACTGCGCGTCGTTAAGCGTCAGCAGATCATCGGCACCGTTAAAAAGATTAGTTTTAAAACCTTCTTTGCGCGGTAATAACCGTTTCAGGAAAAATTCACAGGTATGGCGTTTTCCGTCTCGCAGACTGGCAGAATCGACGTGCCGGGCGCTGTCGGCCATGCTGAGCCAAATTACACCTAGCAAGCTGTAAGCGCTATAGTGCATATAGTCATAGGCTGCCCCAGCCAAATCTGTAGGGCAAAGCGCCTTGATTTTTTCTGAGGTATCTAACCAATCGGTGAGGATATCCCCGGCGCGGGTTTGTAAATCTTGGTCCTGAATGTTGTTAACCATGTTGTGGAACATGTCATGGGTTTTGGCTAACATCTGTCCCTTGTCTCTGGCTAACTTGCGGGAAATTAAATCCAGTGCCTGGATGCCATTCGTCCCTTCGTATAACATAGTGATACGAGCATCGCGCACTAATTGTTCCATACCCCATTCGCGAATATAGCCATGGCCGCCAAATATTTGGATCCCCAAGTTACTCACTTCAAGACTCATGTCTGTCATAAAACCTTTGGCTATGGGGGTTAAAAATGCGATAACCTGTGCCGCATCCTGCTGTTGTTCGCTATTACCATATTTCTCCCTATCCATTTGCTGGGCATATAGCATAGCCAGTGCCCGGCAGCCTTCGGTTAAGGCTTTTTGGGTTAACAGCATACGGCTAACATCCGGTTGGTGAATAATAGGATCGGCTTTACTCTCTGCTTGTTGAATGCCTTGTGGCGCACGAGATTGTAAACGTTCTCTGGCATAAGTCAGTGCCCCTTGATAAGACGCTTCGGCGATACCTAATCCTTGCAGACCCACCTGAAAACGCGCGTCGTTCATCATAGTAAACATACAAGCCAGTCCCTTATTCGCCTCGCCTACCAACCAGCCTTGGGCGCCATCAAAATTCATCACACAGGTAGGACAAGCCTTGATGCCCATCTTTTTTTCCAGGCTGCCAACGGACAAGCTGTTAGCTTTTCCTGGCTGGCCATTGTCATCGAGTAATAATTTTGGAACCAGGAACAAGCTGATCCCCTTGACGCCTTGGGGTGCATCGGGCAAGCGCGCCAATACTAAATGCAGGATGTTACTCGACCAATCTTGATCACCACCGGAAATGAAAATCTTGTTGCCGGTTATATTGAAACTACCATCTTCATTGGGTTGGGCTTTGGTGGATAACAGACTCAAGTCGGTACCCGCTTGGGGTTCGGTCAGACACATGGTGCCAGTCCATTCGCCGGAGATTAATTGGCGCAAATAGTTTGCTTTTAACGTATCGCTCCCGTGTTTGTTAACCGCTAAAATCGCGCTTTCGGTTAACATACAGATTAAGCGCCAGCTTAGGTTGGCCGAGTTGAGCATTTCGTGTACAGGTATGGCGACGGTATAAGGTAAATCCTGTCCATCATAATCCGCATTGCCCAGCATGGCATTCCAGCCATTAGCAATATATTCCTGATATGCTTCGGCAAATCCCTCTGGTGTGGTGACCTTACCCTCTGCGAGTTTACAGCTTTTTTCATCACCTTCACGGTTCAGTGGTGCGATAACACCTTCGGCAAATTTTGCCCCCTGACTGATAATTTCGTTGACCAGTTCTTGATCAAAGTCTGTCAATCCAAGGTTTTGGTAGTGTTGCTCTAATTTCAACCAGTGATGTAATACAAATTGCAGATCGGTTAAAGGGGCTGTGTATAGGGGCATAGTTTACACTCTGTTAAATGCTAGTTATTCGGCGATTATAGCTGTATTTATGGGCAATATGCCGCTTAAATGTTAGATATCCGTTATAAAATTCGATGATGTATGGGGTATTTTTTACTGTCAAACTCCTGTGGATCAAATTGAAAGCGGATTTCACCGGTGAATACTTGTCACTAACGTAGCTGAATATTACCTCTTTGTCTGTTTTACAGGGTAATAAAGTGCGGTGAAACAACTGATTTATCAGTTAATTAGCGGCAAAGATGTAAAGTGTAAAAAAGCGTAAATATACAATCTAAATGCTAAAAATTAACGTAGTATGCTTGAGCATTTGGCCTAAATTTTAGGTTGATATCCTCACCCACAGAACGCTAAAAAAGGCTGTAACCATGTCCAAAGGGCTTAAATTTTCTCCTATATTGTTGGCCGTTATAATTACCGCCAGTTTACTGGTTTATTTGTATATACCTAAAGATGATGAACAGCAAGTACGAGGAAATAATGTTACGCCTGTTGTCACTCATCAGGTTCAGTTAGAAAAATTTGCAGTAACTGTCGAAGCCCTGGGAACGGCTACGGCCAATGAAGCGGTGCTATTGACGGCGCAAAAATCTGACATAGTACAAAGTATTGAATTTGAAGATGGCGACATGGTTACCAAAGGCCAGTTGCTGCTCAAACTAAATGATCGCGAAGAGCGGGCCCGTTTAAACGAGCTTGATATCAACTTACAAGAAGCAAAAAGGCAACTGAAGCGGGTAGATAACCTGGCTCAGAAAAGTGCCGCCTCAGCCCAATTACTGGATGAACAGCAAGCCCGTGTGAAGGCGTTAAAAGCCCAACAGGAGGTGGCTAAAACCCAGCTTGATGAGTTGGAATTACGAGCGCCTTTTGCCGGCGTATTGGGTATTCGCCAGGTGAGTGTTGGTGCGCTCGTGATGCCAGGCGATCTGATAGCGACGCTGGACGATTTACATATTGTTAAAGTTGACTTCAACATCGCGGAATCACACTTGCCTAGCGTTGGTAAGGGCCAATTAGTCAGAGCGACGTCTGTTGCTTATCCGGGGGAGGTATTCACAGGCAATATTTCCAGTATTAATTCCCGGGTGGATCCTGTCACTCGCGCCATTCAGATACGTGCCATCATCGCCAATGAGGATCTCAGGCTTCGTCCGGGAATGTTATTACAAATTAACCTGGAGAAACGAATACTAGATACCTTAGTCGTGCCTGAAGGCGCTCTGGTTCCCATAGAAGATAAACAGTTTGTATTTGTGATTAATGACAATAAAGCCAGTCGTAAAGAAGTCCAGGTTGGGCTCAGAAAACCCGGTATCGCGCAAATATTGTCAGGCATTAAAGCCGGAGACAGCGTAGTGACTGAAGGCTCTTTACGATTGCGCGAAGGCTCGGCTGTCAAGGTGCTAAATACACCCGATGTGAAGGGTTAGATTTATGTTGTTATCAGATATTTCAATCAAACGTCCGGTATTTGCTTCGGTGGTTAACCTGTTGTTGATCGTCTTTGGCATAGTCGCAGTCAGTTTTATGTCTCTGCGGGAATATCCGGACATTGATCCGCCTATAGTTTCTATTAACACCACTTATACCGGTGCTTCCGCCTCCATTATCGAAACCCGTATTACCCAGTTGCTGGAAGATCGTATCAGTGGCATAGAAGGGATTAAGAACATCACTTCTACCAGCAGCAATGGTCGCTCTTCAATAAGCATTGAATTTAGCCTAGCCAGAGACATCGATGCTGCCTCTAATGATGTGCGGGAGCGAGTCAGCCGAGCCCTGAATAACCTGCCAGATCAAGCCGATCCTCCCGAAGTATCCAAATCCAACTCAGATGAGGATGTCATCGTCTGGTATAACCTACGCAGTGACAATATGAGTGTTATGGAGCTAACCGATTACGCCGACCGTTATATTGTCGATAGATTATCGGTGGCAGAAGGCGTCGCTAACGTGAGATTAGGGGGAGGGCGAACTTATGCAATGAAGGTTTGGTTAGACAGAAATGCTATGGCTGCCCGGCAAATCACTGTTGCCGATATCGAACGTGTGATCAAATCAGAAAATGTGGAACTACCCGCAGGAGAAGTGGAGTCTCAGCAGCGCGACTTTGAAGTCAGAGTTGCCAGAAGCTATTTGTCGCCACAAGATTTCGCCAAGTTAACAATCAAAGCGGGCGCCGACGGTTATCTGGTCAAACTCGGTGAAGTGGCGACAGTTGAACTGGGTGCCCAAGATGATGAAACCGAGTTTCGTGGTAATGGAGTCAACATGATTGGTTTGGGTATCACTAAACAATCAAAAGCCAATACTTTGGAAGTTGCCCGAGCAGCCAAAGATGCCATTGACGAAATAAAGAAGACCTTGCCAGATAATATATTTATCGTACCCAGTTATGACTCTTCTGTGTTCATCGAAGCGTCAATCGACGAAGTTTACAACACGTTGGCCATTGCCATGTGCATGGTGGTGTTGGTTATTTATGTGTTTTTGGGCAGTGTCCGCGCTACATTGATCCCGGCCATTACCGTACCTGTATCCCTAATCGCCGCATTTATTGTTATGTATGCTCTGGGCTTTTCCATCAACTTATTAACGCTGTTGGCGTTGGTTTTAGCTATAGGTTTGGTGGTGGATGACGCGATAGTGGTGCTGGAAAATATCTCTAGACGTATAGAGATGGGAGAGCCGCCTTTACTTGCCGCTTACAGAGGTGCCCGGGAAGTAGGTTTTGCGGTCATCGCCACCACGTTGGTGTTGATTGCAGTATTTGTCCCTCTGGTGTTTCTGCAAGGTAATATTGGTCGCTTGTTTACCGAATTTGCCCTGGCGATTGCCGCTGCGGTGGCGTTTTCCAGTGTCACCGCTTTAACGCTCACGCCTATGCTCAGCTCTAAGCTGTTAAAGAAAACAGAACGCAGTTCAGGTTTTGGCCACTGGGTGGAAACCCGTTTCCGTAAGATTGAAAACAACTATTTCGCTATGCTTGGCCGTACCATACACCAACCAATGTTGATGGTTCTATTGATTATTTTGAGTCTGGCTGGTTTGTACCGTTTGGCAGAGGTTATTCCCAGTGAATTTGTGCCCAAGGAAGACCGGGGAAACTTTTTTATTCAAATTCAGGCAGCTGAAGGAGCAAGTTTTGAAAGTAACAGTGTCAACTTAAAGAAAGTTGAAGAAATACTGCTACCTTATTTGGATACCGGTGAAGTTAACAGAGTATTGGTACGTACCCCAGGATTTGGTGGCAGCGCCGGTATCGCTATAGTCGGAGCGCCTATTGGCGAGGAGAAGGTACGTTCAACATTTGATTTAATGGATGAAGTGAGCGAGAAATTATCGGCCATACCCGATATCCGCGCGTTTGCCATTATGCGCACCAGCATAGGTGGGCGAGGTCTGGGACGACCGGTACAGTTCGTATTACAAGGTAATACCTATGAAGAGCTAGTTGAATGGCGTAACAAAGTGCTGGAAATTGCTCAGGAAAATCCAAAACTAGTCAGACTGGACTCTGATTATAAAGAAACCTGGCCCCAGTTATTAATCAATATCAACACCGAACGCACCGCAGATCTAGGTGTATCAGTGAGTGATATTGGCTCCACCCTGGAAACAATGTTAGGGCAACGTAGGGTATCCACCTACCTGGATAAAGGGCAGGAGTATGATGTGATCATGGAAGGTTGGGAGGCAGATTATCGTAGCCCGCAAAGCATCGACAATATTTATGTTCGCTCACAACGCTCTGGAGAACTTATTCCCATGGACAACCTGCTAACGGTTGAGGAGCGGGCAACATCCTCCCGCCTTAATCGTTACAACCGCATGCGCAGTATTACCATTAGCGCAAATCTAGCTGACGACTATACAGTCGGTCAGGCTCTTGCCTACTTGCGCAACATAGTTGAGACAGAATTACCTGCCAGGGTGAAAATTGACTACAAAGGTGAATCACAGCTTTATCAGGAGTCGGGTAATTCCATTCTATTTATCTTTATAATGGCATTGGCTATCGTTTATCTGATCCTGGCAGCCCAGTTTGAAAGTTGGGTCCACCCGCTGGTGATTATGTTGACGGTGCCTTTAGCTTTGATTGGCGCCTTTATTGGGCTGTACTTCGCCGGGATGACCTTAAATATCTATAGTCAAATCGGTCTGGTGATGTTGATTGGCCTGGCGGCAAAAAATGGTATTTTAATTGTCGAGTTCGCTAATCAGTTGCGGGATTCCGGTATAGAGTTTGAACAGGCACTAAAAAAAGCGGCAACGTTGCGTCTGCGACCCATAGTCATGACAGGCTTTACTACCGTCTTTAGTGCACTCCCACTGGTTCTTGCCACCGGGGCAGGAGCAGAGAGTAGAACCGTAATTGGCATGGTTATCTTTGCAGGAGTCTTGGTGTCTGCTTTCTTGACTTTGTTTATCGTGCCTACTGCTTATTATTGGCTAGCGAGAAACACAGGCTCACCACAAGAAATTAGCCATAAACTGGAAAAGCTGGATAAAGAAATTCCCTACCGTAAGGGCGATAACTATTAAGCCGGTGATAATAACCAATAACGGTGCATAGTGATCCCGGCGACGAAGCGCCTGGTTGTGGTATTGTTTGCTAAAAAGGCATCAGGTAGATGCTTGGATTTAAGATAATAGAAATGCCATTCATCGATCCAGCCAATGAATGGTATATATTGATAATGGGGGTTGCAATAGAGCATATATTTGAATGAGTGAGTCATGTCATTCTTTGTTGTTATACCAATCCGTATTAATAAATACCCACTTAGAATACGTCCAGCGGTTTGAGCAAGGCCTCGTTATGCAGGAATGCCCGTTTCCTTTCAAAGAGCGAGAACGCAGGTAAAATAGGCCGGTGTATTCCCTTTGGGAAAATTTTAAACGGGCTTATTCTGCGTTGCTCGAATTCGAAAGCGCACCATTATCACTTCATTCAAGCCCCCTTGATTAAGCCCGTTTACATGCTCCCCCAGCGTTATTTACTAACACAGATTGGTATTATTCCCCTATCGCCAGCCATTATGATGATCAATCTTCAATAACAACAGGCACTGTTAATCCGGCAATAAAAAACCGGATAAGTATCCGGTTTTTCAATTCAGTTGTTAACTCTGGTCAGTGTTATTCGTCAAGAAAGCTGCGAAGCTGTTCTGAGCGACTTGGATGACGTAACTTACGCAGCGCCTTGGCTTCAATCTGACGAATACGTTCACGTGTCACATCAAACTGTTTACCGACTTCTTCCAGGGTATGGTCAGTATTCATATCAATACCAAAACGCATTCTCAATACCTTGGCTTCCCGTGCAGTCAAGCCAGCAAGTACTTCCTGGGTTGCATTTTTCAAGCTGCCACCGGTAGCGTGTTCAAGAGGCTGGATAATAGTACCGTCTTCTATGAAATCCCCTAGGTGTGAATCTTCATCATCACCGATTGGAGTTTCCATGGAGATAGGTTCTTTAGCAATCTTCAATACCTTTCGGATCTTGTCTTCAGGCATTAACATGCGTTCGGACAATTCTTCGGGAGTTGGCTCGCGGCCCATTTCCTGTAGCATTTGACGAGAAATACGATTAAGTTTATTGATCGTTTCTATCATATGTACTGGAATACGAATGGTGCGTGCCTGATCGGCAATGGAACGCGTGATAGCCTGACGTATCCACCAGGTGGCATAAGTAGAAAACTTGTAACCACGACGGTATTCGAATTTATCCACGGCTTTCATTAAACCGATATTCCCTTCCTGGATTAAATCCAGGAACTGCAACCCTCTGTTGGTATATTTCTTGGCGATGGAGATAACCAGACGTAAGTTTGCTTCAACCATTTCTTTTTTGGCGCGTCTGGCTTTAGCTTCACCGATAGACATGCGACGATTGATGTCTTTAATATCGGCAATATTCAAGCCGGTTTCATGTTCTACGGCATTCATCTTGCCGATGCTGCGCTCTAGCTCTTCCTGATGTAGCTTTAATTCAGGTGCATAGGCAAGGTTAGAGTTAAATATCTTGAACAGCCATTCGGTGCTGGTTTCATTACCCGCGAAAGCTTTTATAAAGTCTTTCTTCGGCATTTTTCCATTGACCACGCAGTGTTTCATCACAATGCGCTCTTGTATGCGAATGCGGTTCATCATGCTGCGCATATTTTTGACCATTCGGTCAAATTGCTTGGGGATTAGGCGGAATTCTTTGAAGACGTCACTGAGCTCATTAATTTCCTTTCGGGCGCTTTTATGGGAGCGACCTTTAGATGAAATCACATCACGGGCTTTTTCATATTGCACACGTAATGCTGTGAATTTTTCACGGGCTTCTTCAGGATCGGGTCCGGTGTCTTCTTCTTCTTCATCTTCGGCATCGTCACCATCATCGTCCTCATCGTCAAGCTCATCTTCTGATAACTCAGAACCGACGTGGGTTGCTGTGGGGGCAACGTTTTGTTCGTTGGGATCAACAAAACCGATTATGATATCACTGAGGCGTATTTCTTCCGCCTCATATAGATCCCATTGATCAAGCAAATAAGTGATAGCTTCAGGATACTCAGCTACCGAACATTGAACCTGATTAATCCCTTCTTCAATGCGCTTGGCAATGACAATTTCACCCTCTCGGGTCAATAGCTCCACTGTGCCCATTTCACGCATATACATACGCACAGGGTCTGTGGTCCGGCCAATTTCGCTTTCAACAGTCGCTAATGCCTGGGCTGCCGCTTCGGCGACTTCTTCATCCATGGTTGACTCTTGCATCAACAACTCATCGGCATCAGGTGCGTTTTCAAACACCTTAATACCCATGTCATTAATCATGCGAATGATGTCTTCGATTTGATCGGAATCAACTATGTCTTGCGGCAGGTGATCGTTAACCTCTGCAAAGGTCAAGTAACCTTGTTCTTTACCTTTGGCGATGAGGAGTTTTATCTGCGACTGCTTGCTTTGCACCATATACCTACTTCTCGAATTGGATTAAAAATGCTCTTTGGAAACGACGTTTGCGTTACCCAAAGCGCTAAATACTTTGCCTGTAAGAGGCTATAGCGAATTAGCCAGTATAGCAGACTTCACTACCTGAGAGCTATATGTTGGGTCATTTTTGTTCTTTTACAAGTAGGTTTAACTCTTGTTTTTCTTCTGAGCTTAATTTTGTCAACCTAGATTTGGACATAAGCTCATCCATACGGCTCTGTAAATGCCAGTCTAGCAATTTAGCAAAGCTGTCGGTAAAGACTTTGGCTTGGTTTTGTTCGGCATATTCCCATTCTAATAACTTGGCTAAATGCGCACTTTGACGGTGTTCTCGAAAATTTTCAAGTACCTGAGCAGTATTTGCTTTAGGTTTGGCAATACAGAATTGGAAAAGTTCGTTAAGAAAATCAAGTCCCGCAATGCGCATGTTACCAAGTTGTGCAGGGTCAGCCGCCAAGCATTGCTGGGCTATTTCAGGCTGGTCCAATAGCAAGCGGATCATCATTCTGATTGGTGAGATCTTGCTTTTGTTTAACGTGGTAAAGTCCACTTTAGCTGCGGCTTTATGTTGGTTAGCCCTGGCTACGTCCAGCTCCAATTTGTGACGGTTTTGCTCTCCCATATAGTTGCTCAACTCAGAACTTAACAAGGCACGCTGGTTGTCACCCTGTATCTGCTCGATTAGAGGCTTGGCTTGGGCTTTAAGCGCAGCCTTGCCCTCGGCACTGCCTATATGGTGACGCTGAAGCAAGTTATCGAAAAAAAATTTGGATAACGGTACTGCATCGCTGAGCAGTTTATTTTCAAATTCGTCCTTACCGATTTGTCTGACTAAGGTATCGGGATCTTCCCCATCGGGTAAAAACATGAATTTCATTTCCACACCGTCTTTTAAATACGGCAGGGCATTTTCCAGGGCACGCCAGGCCGCTTCTCTGCCCGCTCGATCACCGTCGTAACAACAGATGACTTCGGACGTCGCACGAAACAGCATTTGGATATGTTCGGCAGTGGTGGCAGTACCCAGGGAGGCGACAGCGTAATCAATGCCAAACTGGCCCAGAGCCACCACATCCATATAACCTTCTACTATCATCAGGCGTTTGAGGCTGCGGTGTGCCTGTTTGGCCTGATAAAAGCCATAGAGTTCGTGTCCCTTGTGAAATATCCGTGTTTCCGGCGAGTTTAGATATTTGGGTGTGCCATCACCGAGTACACGGCCACCAAAACCGATAATTCGGCCCCGTTTATCCCGAATTGGAAACATGATACGGTCACGGAAAAAGTCGAAACGTCGCCTGTTATCGTTCTCGCTAACCAGTTTAAGATCGACTAATTGTTGCTGTGCTTCAGGAGTACGTCCGAAAAGGCTCAGCACTGAATCCCATTCGGGGGGCGCAAAACCAATACCAAATGCTTTAACAATTTCACCACTTAGGCCGCGATTTTTCAGGTAACTAACTGCAGTATCCTTTTCAGGGTGCACTTTTAGCTGCTGGGCAAAAAAGCGTGCCACAGTCTCCATAAGTTCATAATCGTTGGTTTTTTGCTGCTTTTGTTGTGCTGTTGGGGCAGGGGCTGCATTTTTTTCCCGGGGTACTTCTATGCTGTGGTACTGAGCTAATTCTTCGATTGCCTCAGGGAATTCGAGACGATCATACTCCATCATAAAAGAAATAACATTGCCATGAGCCCCGCAACCGAAGCAATGGTAAAATTGCTTGTCCTGACTCACGGTAAAAGAGGGACTTTTTTCGTCGTGAAACGGGCAGCAGGCCTGGTAATTCTTGCCTGCTTTTTTCAGACGTACACGGCTATCAACCAGCTCCACTATATCGGTGCGGGCAATCAGATCGTCAATAAATTCGCGAGGAATACGGCCTTTCATGCAAGATCCTAAACGTTTATAATTAAAACTGGGATGGCGGGACTACAACACGCTAGTGTGCAACGAGAACATGCCCGGTGTCCAGAAACAAACAAGCCGCAATACAATGCGGCTTATTAATGTTCTTACTGGGTGTTGTTAATTAAGCAGCTAAAGTCAGTTTGATAACTTAGCTTTTATTTGACCACTCAATTTACCCATGTCGGTTCTACCTTGAACTTTAGGTTTTAGCCAAGCCATTACCTTACCCATATCTTGCATACTGGATGCAGATGTCTCGACCATAGCTTGGTCAATCAAATCGTTGAGTTGTTTATCACTCAAGGCTTGAGGTAAAAAATCTTGCAAAATAACAATTTCGGCAAGTTCGGTATCAACTAAATCTTGACGATTGGCTTGTGCAAACTGACTCGCAGCATCTTTTCTCTGTTTAACCATCTTAGTAAGCAGAGCAATTACATCGTCATCAGTGAGCTCAATGCGCTCATCAATTTCGCGTTGCTTAACTGCTGCTAAGGCCATGCGTATAGTGCCAAGGCGTAATTTTGCTCTGGCACGCATAGCGTCTATTTGTGCGTTTTTTAAATCATCTAACAAGGACATGGAGTTGACTCAAAGAAAAACTAAAAATGGACCTAAGATAAAACTGCAAAGGGCGTTTAATTAACAAACGCCCCAGGAGAGAATTAGTACAATCTGATGCGACGCGCGTTTTCGCGAGATAACTTCTTCAAAAGACGTTTCTTGGCAGCAGCTTTCTTACGCTTACGTTCCCAGGTAGGTTTTTCAAAAAATTCGCGACGACGAACTTCTGAAAGTACACCAGCTTTTTCACATGAACGTTTAAAACGACGCAATGCAACGTCAAATGGTTCGTTTTCTCTAACTTTAACGATTGGCATTAAAATCTCACCTCAAAATAAAATACTTTGTCTGCCAGCACAATGTATAACCGGCTCGGTTAAAAATGGTGCGGAATTTTAATCATTTACGCGGCAATTGTAAAGACCGGATATAGGAAATATTTCACAACTTACTGGATTATCCACACAATAATGGAGAAATCCAAGCTGTAAGGGTAGAATGCGGGCCATTAATTGATTCAGAGCAACGAACCTACTATGCGCGTTATTGGTATTGAAACTTCATGCGACGAGACCGGCATTGCCGTTTATGACGAAACCCAAGGCTTATTATCGCATCAACTGTACAGCCAGGTAAAGCTACATGCTGATTATGGTGGGGTTGTGCCAGAATTGGCATCCCGAGATCACGTGCGCAAAATCGTACCTTTGATAAAACGGGCACTAGAAGAGGCTAATTGCGAGCCTAGTGATATAGATGGTATCGCTTTTACCAAAGGCCCTGGCTTAGTTGGTGCGTTATTGGTCGGCTCTTGCGTGGCACGCAGTTTGGCATTTTCCTGGGGCGTACCTGCAGTAGGGGTGCATCATATGGAAGGGCATCTCTTAGCCCCCATGCTTGACGAACCCGCTCCTGGCTTTCCATTTGTAGCCTTGCTGGTATCCGGTGGACATTCGATGATGGTGCGAGTGGATGGGATTGGCCAGTACGATATTTTGGGTGAATCACTAGACGATGCGGCCGGGGAGGCTTTCGATAAAACCGCCAAGTTACTGGGGCTGGATTATCCCGGCGGTCCATTACTGGCTAAAATGGCCGAACAAGGCGAAGCAGGGCATTATAAATTTCCCCGACCGATGACAGATCGTCCCGGGCTAGATTTTAGTTTTAGCGGTTTAAAGACTTTTGCTGCCAATACTATTCGTGCATCTGATAACGGTACCCAAACTCGGGCCAATATTGCCTATGCATTTCAAGAGGCGGTGATCGATACTCTGGCTATTAAGTGTCGCAGGGCCCTTAAACAAACCGGGCTTAAACGCCTGGTCATTGCCGGTGGCGTCAGTGCTAACAAGCAATTACGGGTTGAGTTTGGTGTCATGATGAAAAAAATAGGCGGAGAGGTTTTTTATCCCCGTCTGGAATTTTGTACAGACAACGGAGCCATGATTGCTTACGCAGGATTGCAACGCCTTAAAGCTGGTGAAATTGAGCCTTTGGGCAGTAAAGCCAAACCCCGTTGGTCTTTGGATGAACTGGCACCTATCTATTAATGATATGACTGGATAAGTAAGTTTAGGTACGGGCACGGGTATGGGCGGACAGGTAGGGTTATTCCCGTGTTCTACCTTTGTCCCATATTTTGCTTTCCTGACCTGCCAGTAAACGCACGATATTGTCTTTATGGCGGATAATGATCAGCCCACAGAGCATAGTCACGGGCAGGGCATAGTCTGGTTTGATAAACCAGATGAATAGCGGCGCTAAACTGACAGAGATAATTGCAGCTAACGATGAATAACCGGTAATAAACACGATTACCAACCAAGACCCTATTAACATGCCTGAAAGCTCAGTTCCTAGGGGCAACATAGCACCAAAGGCGGTGGCAACACCTTTTCCGCCGTGAAAATGAAAATACAATGGAAAGATGTGTCCTAGGCAGGCGGCCAGACCGACAAGCCCAAGAGTGAGTGGTGCCAAGCCCAAAAAATACCCGCCCCAGACTGGGATCGTGCCTTTCAAAATATCAAACATCAGCACCAATGCCGCTGGAAATCGGCCCCCTAAACGTAATACGTTGGTGGCGCCTGGATTACCCGAGCCGGTAGCGCGGGGATCGGGCAGGGCGAATAGTCGACAGATCAATACCGCACTTGACACAGAGCCAAGTAGATATGCGCCGCAAAAAACTAAAATGCTAAGTGATGTCATGTACTTGTGTTCTATAAACGGGGTACAATCAAACAAGATTACCTTAAATTTAAACGAATAGCAGCGCGGATCTTTCATGGATAAAATTCATATAGAAGGCTTAGAAGTATTTTCGCTTATTGGCGTATACGATTGGGAGCGGGAAGCGAAGCAACGGCTGGTTGTAGATATAGTGTTGTATACGGATCTGAGCTTGGCCGCCTCAACCGATAAAGTTGCCGACACGATAAACTATGCAGAGGTTGCCAGTTCAGTGGCGTTGACAGCCAATGATAGCAGCTTTGAGCTGATTGAAGCCCTTGGAGGGGCGATGATTGCGCAATTGTTTGCACAATTTTCCATCGGTAAAATAAAATTGAAGTTAAGCAAACCGGATATCCTAGACAATGCGCAGAATGTAGCAGTGGAATTAACTCGCGAGCGACAGTGTTAATGGTTGCTTGTGAGTCATTACACTGCATTTTTATCAGTGTCGGTAGTAATATTAACCGTGAAAAACATATCAAGTCCGGATTGGATGCCATGCATCAGGCGTTTGGCTCTATGCGGCTATCGGCTGTGTATGAAAGCGAGTCTATAGGTTTTAAGGGCCGTAATTTTTATAATCTGGTGGTGCAGGCTTCAACTGATCTTGGGGTCATGGACGTTGTGCAAATTCTCAAAAAAATCGAACGTAATAATTTACGCAGTCATGAGGGTAAGAAATTCTCTCCTCGAACGTTGGATCTCGATTTGCTTTTATACGACGAGCTTACAACATTAAGCCCTGTGGAGCTTCCCCGGGGTGAAATTATGTATAACGCTTTTGTGCTACAACCATTGGCAGAGATAGCGCCGCTGGTAACCCATCCCATAAGCGGTGAAACCTACCAAACTTTATGGCATAAATACGACAAAACTACTCAACACCTTTGGCCAATTGACTTTATCTGGAGCGCGGATCCCCAATGACACTTACCGAAATTATTATTCTGGCTATTATTCAGGGGATCACAGAATTTTTACCTATCTCCAGTTCGGCACACCTTATTTTACCTTCTATTTTACTTGGTTGGGACAACCAGGGGTTGGCTTTTGACGTTGCCGTGCATGTGGGTAGCCTGTTTGCCGTTATGATTTATTTTCGCAACGATATCGTTCGCATGCTCGTGGCATGGTTTGGGGCAGGGTTCAGCAGCCATCAAACCGATGACAGCAAACTTGCCTGGTGGGTCATTATCGCGACCATCCCTGCGGTCATAGTTGGCTTCGCCGGCAAAGCCTTTATTGAAGAGTATGCCCGTTCAGCGTTAGTTATCGCTTGTACCACTATCGGGTTTGGCTTGTTGCTGTGGTATGCGGATCGTCGAGCAACACAAACCAAAACGGTTTATCAGCTGACCTGGAAAAACGCATTATTTGTTGGATTCGCCCAGGCGTTGGCGCTCATACCCGGGACCTCTCGTTCGGGCATTACTATGACGGCGGGTCTGATGTTAGGGATGGACAGAGAGAGTGCGGCACGCTTTTCATTTTTATTGTCTATTCCTGTGATCATTGGTGCAGGTCTATTAGCCACGTTAGACCTGTTAGGCTCACCGGATGCGGTTGACTGGAATACATTACTGTGCGGAGCTGTACTATCTTTTATCAGTGCCTATGCCTGTATATACCTGTTCTTGTCCTGGATATCTCGCATTGGAATGCTGCCTTTTGTTATTTACAGATTATTGCTTGGCGCGGTATTGCTGTATTTTGTTTTTGCCTGATCGCCGGTTATTTCAAGGAGTACTATTTTGACTGATACTATTTTTACCAAAATCATCAATCGGGACATTCCCGCAGATATTTTGTATGAAGACGAACTCGCCCTGGCCTTTAGTGATATTAATCCCCAGGCTCCGGTGCATTTTTTGGTTATTCCAAAAAAGCCTATTCCTACCCTCAACGATCTGCAATTAGAAGACAGGGAGTTATTGGGACATCTGTCTTGGGTGGCGGCACATATTGCCAAGGAAAACGGTGTCGCAGAGCAAGGTTACCGTACCGTAATGAATTGCAACGAATACGGCGGTCAAACGGTTTATCATATTCATTTACATGTACTGGCAGGCAAACCAATGGGGTGGCCACCTTATACCTCAAAAATAAAAATAGAATAGTTAAGGTAATAGCTGAGCCAGTCACTTGACCTGGCTATAGTTACAAGATCATCTGACTTGAACCATTGCCCTTTGCATCAATTAAGTCATTGCATCGCAGCAGGCGATGCAATGACTTGCGGCACACCCTGTTTTTTAGAGTCTGTTTCAGTGTACTAAGTTTACGTTCGTTTTCTGTGTGCTGTGGATACAATGCAGCACCATGGGATGGTGTATACTCTTGTTTAAGGCCAATTTTGCATTTATCAAAGCAACAAAGTAAAGGTAGCGGGTCAATCCCACTACCTTAATTACTTATAAGCCTAATACCTTCTTACCTTGGATAAAGGTGATATCTACCGGAATGTTGGCCTCAGTCAGGCGTTGTAAGTCTGCGGTTAACTTTTGTTTTATGAACCCTTTATCAGCCACTAAATCAGCTACGCCTTGATAGTCGCCATTACCTTGTAAGGTTAAAATCAATTTAGATAAGGCATCAATCGCTTCGCCCATTTTAGCCATGTTGACTAAATACAAACCTTTTTCGTCACGACTAAACGCCCCATATTCGGCAAAGAAATTAAAACGGATCATGTTGGCTTTACCGTGGGCACTAGAGGCGCCAAACCTAACTGAACGGAAGATTCCAGCCATAAACGTGACATAGTAGTCTTCCAGGGCACCTTCAGTAATAGCACCTTTTTCCAGTAGCTGACGGATCATATATAAGCCCAGGATATCTGCTTTTCCTTCCTCCAAGGCAGATGCATGCTCTTTCAATGCCTGGCGCACTGTTCCTTTGCCATTTATGGTGTTCTTGACACCCAGCCCATGAGCCACCTCGTGAAACATAGTATTGGCAAAAAAAGCATCAAAAGTAATATTTTTACGCTGCTGAGGCACTATTAACTGGTTGGCTATGGGCACCAGGATATTTTCAAACTTAGCCATCATGGCATTCTTAAGCTGCAGGCGTCGCGTGCCTTTTTCTAATTGTACGGTTTCATCGTTGGGCAAATTTATGGCAATGGTTTTACTACCGGCATTAGAATGGCCGGCATAATAAATAACGTCGTAAGCGTTTAAGTCTGCATTGCTCCCGGGCATTTCGGCTTTGTAGATATGAGCTACAGGTAAATCTCGTTGTAGTTCAGGCAAGTAAGATGCATATTTGCTGAGTTTCTCACTCCAGGCTAAATCCTTGAGCAGAACATAAGCTTCAAATGCCGCGCGATAACCGAATAACTGGTCTTCATAGGTTTCAATTGGACCTATGACTAATTCAATGGGATTAGATTTCATATCCATCCACGCAAAGTCAGATGCTTGGTATTGGTTACTTAACAGTGCGTCGGCCCTCAATTCAAGATAATGAGCGAAGCTTTTATCATCTGCCAGTTTTGCAGCTTTGCGCAATAATGCAGCTGCTTTAGCCAAAGGCTTGGCAAAATAATCAGAATAAGCAATGGCAGCAAGTTGACCTTTTTTGTCTCTTACTACCATGGAGTACAACCCGGTTTTATTGGCAAAGTCGGCCTGTTCAAATTCGTCTTTAGTCATGTCCTGTGGATAAAATTGGGCGCCTAAAGGCTTTTTCTTTACCCCATGTAAAAAGGCCTTGTCGCCGTTGAGACGATCCCAGGGGCCATAGTTAATCTCAGCAAAGTGGCGCAGATCTGTTGCTGAGATCTTGTGTATAAACGCATCTTTATCTTCGCCAAAGGCCTGTTGCCAAAACAGCGAATCCATAACCTTTGAGGCATCAATTAATAGCCCTAACATGTTTTTCTGATTGCCTGATAAGGAAGAAAGGTCAGCGTTTAGTTCGACCTCCTGGTAGATATGCAGGCGATTTTCTGCTGCGGGTATAACATTGTATTGTGGGATGTGCGGTTGTGAAGTAATCACTTTAGGCTCCGTCAGGGAACAACCACTAACCAATGTTGTCGCACAGATAGCACCTAGTAAATGTTTTTGCCACATAGCTATGCCTTAAATAGTCAATTTTGAGAACGACTTTTAACATTCTCAAGGTGGATAGTAAATCGGTAATGATCAATGTGTCTGGACCTAAAATTGGGTATCCATGCCATAATGATATGCTAGGATAAATATTCTATCGCAGGGGCGATATATTACGGAAGATAGGTCAGAAAATGTCTACAGAAAATGCATTGTTTACTATTTTGGTTGAAAAAATTAATAACGACACGTTGGTGTTGCCCACCTTGCCGGCCACTGCATTAAAAGTTCGCAAAGCAGCGGATGATCCTGATATAAACCTTAATGTAATGGCAGATGTCATCGGACAGGATCCGTCTTTATCAGTACGGATGATAAAGATTGCCAATAGTGCTTATATGGGACGTGCGGTCAAAGTAACCTCAACTTCTCAAGCCGTGAACCGGATTGGCCTCAGGAAAATAAAACATATTGCCACTGCACTGGCCATGGAGCAGCTTTTTATTCCCCAAAATGACATTGTTAAACAATATATGGAGCGGATCTGGGCTGATAACCTCAAAGTTGTGGCCAATGCTATGGCCGCCATGCAATTGCATATAAAAGAAACCAAAAATCGCAGCCTCAACCTGGATACTATGACCCTGGCAGCATTAGTACATAATATAGGTGTACTGCCGATATTGACCGAAGCTGAACGTCATCCTGATGTGTTTGCCAATCCGACCTTTTTAAATGTTGCTATTGATAAGCTGACGGGCAAAATTGGTTCGAGTATCTTGTATAAATGGGGGTTCGAAGCAGAATTTATTAATATCGTTGAAAATTGGCGAAATTTGGCTGTGCAAACGGACAATGTTTCCTACCTGGACTTTACGCGATTAGCAGTAACCTTGGCGGGGCAATTTGACTCTAGAAAAGATGCCGTTATGAACCTAAGTGTGCAAAAAGGCCTCTTTAGTGACCTCAACGTGTTGTATTGTGATGAGTTCACCGAGCTGCGTGACAGTGCCATGCAGATATTTGTATAGCAACACACTCAGCCAATTTTGATGCCAGCCTGTAGACATTAATTGTCTACAGGCTGGGTTTTTAAAAGTTAAGGCTCATCTTGCTGCAAGCAGAATATTTCAATTAGACGATGGGTAAATCTGACGATTTCTGCTGACATTAAGGCAAAATCTGCATCCATCTTGGCCAGTCTGTCGTCTTTGGGAATATCATCATTTTGCTCGGTTAGCACATCAGTAAACTTCAAACGTTTAACTGCCATGTCTTCTTGTAACACAGCACTGAAGGTTTCATCCCATTGGATGGCAATTTTTTGCACTGCCTTGCCAGCCGCTAGGTGATTCAACATTTCTTCGCTGTGCAGTTCCTGATTTTTACAACGCACTATCGCGCCATCTTCCTCAAGGGATCGAAGTTCTGCTTCCTCTAAAATAACCACGTCACCGGGTACGGTATCGTCTTTTAGCCAAGCTGTCAGTTCAGCCTGCACGGATTGCCTGGCTAAAGGTACCACAGGTAATGATCCCAGTGCCTTACGTAACATTGCCAGGAATACTTCTGCTTTGCCATCTGCACTGGCATCAACCACTATCAGGTTATCTGCGGTGGAGATAAAGCCATGGGTAAAGCTATTTTTGGTAAAAGCCTGAGGCAGTAAACGATGAATGATTTCCTGCTTGAGATCCTGCTGGGCTTTTTTGCCCACAGTGGAGCCCGTTTCCCCTTCAATCAGGGCCACTTTTTCTGCCAGTTCTGCATTAATGACGGCAGCAGGTAACAAACGATCCTGTTTCTTGAGCGTCACCCAAAACTTGCCGTTAGCGGCATGGTATAAACTTTCTCCGTGATTCAAAGGCGATGACCAGCCCATGGTTGACAATTCTTGACTGCCGCAAGGGCGAAAAGGAAATTCTTTTAGCTTGGCTTGCAAGTCTTCTTCAGCAAGGTCCATCGTTTGGGTGAGGCTGTACAGCTTCAGATTTTTAAACCACATAGAAAATAGTATCCGTTAACAAGTTGGTGATTAGGGAACATCGGATTGGAAAAAGTCGGCTAGCCTAGCAGTCTTTGCAGTGAACTGCCACGGCTAGCATTTAAGAATTGACCGGTACGGTAATAATATAGTGCAACCCTTTGCCTGGTTGGCTAAATACCTCTATGTCTCCTTTTAACGTTTGGGTGACCAGGTTGCACATTACATGGGTGCCCAAACCGCTTCCACCTCTACCGCGCTTAGTGGTGTGCAAAGCATCAAAGTGTTTGGCTAGTGAGTCAGCAGGGATGCCCTTGCCGTTATCTTGGTAATCTAGGGTTAAAAGTCCGTCATTTTCACTGATATTGAGATATATGGTTCCCTTGGACACATATTCAAAACCATGGATCAACGAATTCATTACCATGTTAGTAAAAATTTGCGCCAGAATGCCCGGAGCGCAGTTGACAATAATATCATCGGGACAACTAATATTGATTACATGTTGGGATTTTTGCAAACTGGGAGCGAGAGATTGAATGATTTCATGCAAATATTCTTTAAGGTTGATTTCCCGTTTCGCTTCACTGGCTTGATCGACAGCGACTTGTTTGAAACTTGAAATTAAATTTGATGCCCGGTTTAGATTGTTAATCAATAAAGAAATGCTTTGCTGTGCTTCTGACAGAAATGAGCTCATGGTACTGCCAGTCAATGTTTTTTCTTCATGAGACTTACGTAAATTATTGACTCTTTCCTGTAAGAAACTGGTAGCGGTTACACCTATACCCAAAGGGGTGTTGACGTCATGGGCAATCTCGGCTACCAGGCCGCCCAGGGAAGCCATGCGTTCAGATTCAACCAGCTGATCTTTAGTCTGTTGCAGGGTTTCCATCGACGAAGCGAGTTCAAAGTTACGTTTACGTAATTCGTCTTCTATAAATTGGCGGTTCTCGTTTTCTTGATGAAGCTCCCGTTGATTGACTATTAATTCGTCTTTTTGCTGCTCTAAATCCAGCATTATCCTGCTCAGAGTTGCGGTTTTTTTAGCCACCTCCTGTTCTAAGGAAATATTTTGATCATCCAGCAGGCGGTTGGCATTTTGCAGCTCATTTTGTGCACCTTTAAGCCGACTCTGAAAATCAATCATGCCGTCGACCAAACTATTATAGGAATTCTCCAATAATTTAAATTCGTTATCGTCCTCGACTTGCAAATGTAACTTTGACGATTCCGGATCATCAATATTGAAGTCGGTAATTTGCTGTCTTAACTCATTCAGAGGATGGGTCAACATGGTGCGAAAAGCACTCATAAACAAAAATACCAGAAAGGCGGTTTTGATGATGGCGTTACCGATCAAAAAGAAGATGCCAACCTCTATACGGCTGAAGATAATTTGAATACTGGAATATAGGGTTACGTCGCCAACTAGGGAGGTGCGGCCGGAAAATTCGAAAATTAAGGGAAACCCGTAGCCGAAGGTTCCGCCATCATGATCTTGTATAATGCCTTTGGTTATAGGGGTAGAGGGTTGTTCCGTGGTACGGCCCAAATTAGAGATGTAATGACCGTTTTCATCACGGATCTGTACCCCTTCAACTATAGGTAATTCCATTAAACCAGTGGCAATTGATTCAGCCTGGGCCATATTTAATTCCCAGATGGCACGGGTTAAACTGGTGCTAAAGGTATTCTTTAGGGTTTGTAACTCACCTTCGATATGACTTTTGGCATTTAAATATTCGGTAAATACTTGCCCCGTAGTGACAATCAGTGTCAACACAAAATAAACCGATAAGACACGCGTCAATAATTTTCTTGATAACGTGTTTTTCATGTTGGACATAAGCGGATCCATACGTGTTGCGTGGCGCTAGAATAGGCGGAACAGGCAAAATAAACAAGCGTCATAATTGTACCTATAATCTCAGTGCTTATTCACAAGCAGTTGTTCTTTAAACTAAATTCATAATTTATACGGTTCTGAGGCTGTTTTTACCAGTTTTTAAGGTGGTTAATGAATTCTTTATGGTAACTTTAATAAAAGTGTCACACACCTGACTAATAATGACGGACTTTGTCATGCACAGGAATAAGAAAATGGCCAAACGAGTATTGTTGGTTGAAGATGAAGCACCTATCAGAGAGATGTTGAAGTTTGTACTGGAACAGGCTGGCTATGAAACCCTGGAAGCGGAAGATTTCGACGCGGCTTTGGAAATGGTCGTTGAACCTTACCCGGATCTTATTTTACTCGACTGGATGTTGCCAGGCGGCAGCGGTGTACAGTTAGCCAAGCGTTTAAAGCAACACGAGTTTACCCGGGATATTCCTATCATCATGGTTACTGCCCGCGGTGAAGAAGAAGATAAAGTACGGGGGCTTGATTCTGGTGCAGATGACTATGTGACGAAACCCTTTTCACCCAAGGAACTGGTGGCGCGGATAAAAGCAGTTATCCGCCGTGTAACCCCAACATCCAGTGAAGAACAAATAGAATTTAAAGGATTGCGTCTTGACCCTGTATCTCATCGTACAACTGCCAATGATGAACCGTTGAATATGGGGCCGACAGAGTTTAAATTATTACACTTTTTTATGGCCCATGCTGAGCGAGTCTATAGCCGGGAGCAATTGTTGGATAATGTGTGGGGAACCAATGTATATGTGGAAGACCGCACGGTAGATGTGCACATAAGACGGTTACGCAAGGCGATTTCACGTTTTGGCCATGACACCATGATCCAGACCGTCCGCGGCTCAGGCTATCGATTTTCCACTAAGGTTTAGTTCCCTGTCAGGGCTATTATTATGTTAATTTCAGGCTGCAAAGGAGAACAGTTGCTGCTATGTATTACCCTTTTTCATGGTTTAGAAGCCTTAGCCGACTGATTAGCTACTTTATTGTAGTCATTTTGCTCGGTCTGTATTTTTCTCATGTTACGCTGGCAATAGCAATCGGGGCGCTATTGTTGCTCGCATTACATTATTGGAATCTGTACCGCTTAAATTATTGGTTATGGCATAGTAAAAAGATGACGCCACCAAAAGTTAATGGCGTATGGGAGCATATTTATGATGGGATCTATGCCTTGCAAAAACGTACCCGAGCCAAACGTAAAGAACTAGGGGGCTTGGTCAAGCGTTTTAGAGAAGGTTCGGAAGCCTTGCCAGATGCTGCCGTTGTGGTGGATGCTAATGCGGCCATAATTTGGTGTAATCGACTGGCGCGTATCGAACTGGGCTTGCAATGGCCAGAAGACAGTGGTCGGCGCATCTATAACTTCATTCGTCACCCCCAGTTTATCGAATTTTATTATAAGGGGGAATATGACAAGCCCATTGAAGTGCCATCGCCGGTAAATGACCAGCGTATACTTGAGTACAGGATCATGCCCTATGGTGATCAGCACTTGTTACTCTTGATCAGAGATGTCACCAAGTTGACCCAAATCGAGAAAATGCGTAAGGACTTTGTCGCTAATGTGTCACACGAGTTACGTACACCCTTAACTGTCATAAACGGTTATCTTGAAACCTTGCCTGGGGCAAAAAATCTTCCTGAAGCGTTTTTGCAAAAAGCCTTTAGCGAAATGCGCTCTCAGTCGGCGCGGATGCAGAGCCTAATTGAAGAGTTACTGGTGCTATCACGTATTGAAGCGAGCAATGAGCGGGCTTCTGAAAATATTGTGGACGTGCCACGTGTGCTGCGCATCATCAAAGTGGAAGCGGATACCTTAAATGCCGCCAAGAAACATTCGATTACTATGGATATCGATCCTCACCTCAAGGTCTATGGGATTGAAACCGAATTACGCAGCGCTTTTTCTAATCTTATTTTTAACGCTATTCATTACACCCAAGACAAGGGCGAGATCACTGTAGAATGGAAAATGCTGGATCAACAAGCCATGTTTGTGGTGCGTGACAATGGTTCCGGCATTGAATCAAAACATTTGGCCAGGTTAACAGAGCGATTTTATCGTGTGGACAAGGCCCGCTCCCGTAAAACAGGAGGGTCAGGCTTGGGGCTATCTATCGTCAAACACGTGCTCAATCACCATAACTCACGCTTAGTGATCCGCAGTAAAGTTGGTCAGGGCAGTGAGTTTTCCTTTTCCTTTTCTGCTGAGCTTAGTGTGTTGCACAGTGATGACACGGCCAAATTGGTCCCTTAGCTCTGATAGTGACAATACTATCAGAGCTAACCAGGGGCACTCTGCTAAGTCAATCACTACATGTTCCCGGTGGCACGCTTTTAGCTTTTTTTACCCGAATAGCGATCCTAGACTTATAAAGGTGCGCTTTTATAAGCACGTTATCCAAGGTAATAACAAGTAAGGTTTAAGCTCTGCTCCTGTGTGCTCACTGAATACTTGGCTGTTTTAATACCTGCTTTTAACTCCCCTCTCGTAATATTTCATTTTTGTTAAACTTTTTTGACGGTTTCGCTATGTAACAAAAATGTCACCGACCTGCAGTATTCTTTTTGCAAATAATAAATTCGCCCTAAAAACTTACTTGTACATCGGAGAACACAATGGAAATTAAGAATTTTTTCAAAGCCTCAGCAATTGCCACTGCTTTATCGTTAGCGGGTTGTGGTGGTGATATCAATATTACCCCTACTGTCAACGATAACAGTGTTAATAACAGTGTTGATAACAGTGTAACTAACCCTGCCACTTCCGGTGTCGATGTAACGTGTGCTAGTTATGATGGGGCATCTGGCGTCGTAGAAGGCATATACGATGGACAAGACTGTTTATACAACGACTCCTTTGCCAGTAAAAACATTTCTATTACGACAAATATTACGTTTGAAGAATTACCAGACAGCGGCGTTCACTTGTTTGAAGACGCATTACAAATTGGTGAGGACGGCGATACCACGGCGAATTTCGCTATACCTACCAACGGCCCGACTATGACGGTAAACCCAGGTGCCACTTTAGCGTTTAAGTCTGGTGAAGCTATTATCCGTATCGCTCGTGGTGCTAAAATCCAGGCCGTAGGCACATCCTCCAAGCCTGTTACCTTTACCTCTGCTTTTGTCTATGACCGTTTTGATATTGAAGGCAAGGGTCCCCTTTATGCTGATTGGGGTGGTATTATAATTAACGGTAACGGTATTACCGACCAGTGTACTGATGCTGAACGTGCAGCAGTAACCTGTAACGTTCCGTCTGAAGGCATTACCAGCTATTTCGGTGGTAATGATAATGCAGACTCTAGCGGTAACATCAAATGGGCTAAGATTTGGTATGCGGGCTCTGGTCCTAAAGTCGGTGGTGAAGGGGATGATTTAAATTCGTTAACCCTTAATGGGGTTGGCTCAGGTACAGAATTTGACTACATTCATATTCATCAGGGCTTCGATGACGGGATAGAAATCTTTGGCGGCGCATCAACCATTAAACACATAGTGGTTACTGACACTCAAGATGATTCATTCGATTTTGATGCCGGCTGGCAAGGTAAGGCTCAATTTCTGTTTGTTAAACACGGCACAGTTACAACACGTGACGGCGCTGAAGTCTTTATGGGCAATGGTGGCTTTGAATCTGACGGTGTTAAGGGAGAGTCAAGTGCTGAAGTTTCACCTTCTAACCCAACTATTGCCAACGTAACGGTTATTACCACGGATGGTTTGTCGGCACGTGACGGCGATGCATCAATCGCCTTTAAATTCGACGATAAGTTCAATGCATCGTTTTATAACGTTCTAGTGACCAAAGCCACTGCACTACAATCTGCCTGTATTTCCTTCTCAAGTGACGGTGAAAAACAAGCGGATAAAATCGTCTTTAACAATTCCGTTATGGCCTGTGCTGCAGAATTTAACGACGCAGACGGTACGTTCAATAGTGGTAGTGAGCCTGCTTCGCTAACCGCTACATTACTATCTGATTGGTTCGATGGTACATCTAGTCAACGTATTGCCGAAACTTCTTCGGTACTGGCAGCTGATGGTTTTGCTACAGACACCGCGTCTGCAGATATGACTATTACTCCTAACGATCTGAGCACTCTTGATGCAGGATTTTTTGATGCAGCCCCCTATATAGGCGCGGTATCGGATCAAGACTCTAGCTCTAGCTGGTACAAATGGGTTGAGACAGCGGTTAACGCGGCTGAGCTAGATTAATCATTTTTACCTTTTCTAATAATAGGCGCCTTGTTGCGCCTATTTTTCGATTTGAAGTTAGGAGTTTAAGGTGAACAAACAACGTAAACTTAAAAAAGTCGCCTATTGTGTAGGGTTAGGGCTATTGGTTAATGCGGGTTCAGTATCTGCCCAAGAAGAACAAGTGATGGAAGAAGTGGTTGCCAGCGGCTCACGTCTGCAAGGTAGTGCTTCGGCTGTCATTGAAGAGCGTAAAAATCAAGCCTTTATCGCGGATATAATCGGTGCTGAACAACTAGCAAGAACTGGCGACAGTGATGCAGCATCCGCCCTTCGCCGGGTAACCGGATTAACGTTGGTAGACGGTAAATATATTTACGTACGAGGCTTGGGTGAACGTTATTCTAGCGCCCGCTTAAACGGCGCGGCTATTCCCAGCCCCGATTTGACCAGAAACGTATTACCACTGGACATTATTCCATCAAGTATCATTCAAAGCCTGTCTGTACAGAAGGTGTTTTCACCGTCTATGCCTGCGGCGTTCGGTGGTGGTAGTATAGACATTCGCACCAAATCAGTCCCCAGCGAATTTACGTCGGGTTTTGAAGTCGGGGCCGGTTATAGCAATACTACCGGTGATGGCTATACCTATTCCAGTGCTAACGGCGGGATCCCTGCTCCTCTTAGAAATGCCATTACGCAATATCGAGGCGATTTTAACCTCAATAATATTATCAGTCGAGACCATTTAGTCGATACTGACGCTGCAACTCGTTCAGAACAGGCTTTAGCCATAAACAGTGATTTATTAAAATCTTTGCCTCGCGATTTCGCTCTCAAAGAGCAATCCCTTGACCCTGCATACAATGCCAAAGCGCATATTGGCGACAGCTTTAAAGAAAGCTGGTTAGGTGGCACGTTAGGTTTCCTGGCGTCAGCTTCCTACGATAACACCTGGCAATCGATTGAAAAAAGAACGGCGGTTATTTCGCAAGATGTGAGTGCTGATTGTGCTACCACACTTAACACTGACGAAGACGCGAGCAAGTCTTGTTTTAATACCGTGACAGACACGGTTACGACTACTGAAAACGAACGTTATAACGGTGTACTAAACCTTGGCTATAAACTGGGTACCCATGAAGTATCATGGACTAACTTGTACCTGGCTGATAACGAAGATGAGAACGATGTTTCTATACTGCAAAGTCCTGCAGGCAGTACCGTCTTTACTATCGCCAGGGATGATCGTGCCAACCGTACCCATGAATTTAATAATGAAGAGCGCTCTCTTAAAGTATCTCAATTTGTGGGTAAACATACGTTTCTAGACTTAAAAGGGCTGGGTGCGGATTGGCAATATACTCGTTCACATGCAAGAACCGATATACCCACCAATGTGAAATTTAATTTTCGCGATAATTTTGAAAAGGGTATCTATGCTAACTCCCAGATAACCGGAGATGCGAACCGCGTCATTTACTCATACACCGATATGGATGATCGTGTTACTTCCTATGGTGGGAATTTGTCCTACCCTATGACGTTTAAAAATGTGGAAATCGAGTTTAAAGCCGGTTATGACTTTTCAGACCGGGCCAGAGTTTACAACACCTCAAGTTTTGCGGTTAATAATGACACAGGGATAGCTCTGGATGTAAACGATGGCAGTCAATCCGCTTTAAACAGTAGCGGTTATTTAACCGATCAGTTTGTCGAAGGCCAACGGATCTTAGTTGCCTTCAATGAGCCGACAGCTCCTGATGCAGATGATTATTTAGCGGCACAAAAAATTGATGCGGGCTACGGCTCGTTTGATATTTTTTATAAAGGAACCTGGCGTTTTAGTGGTGGGTTGCGTTATGAACAATTCAAACAGACTTCAATTGGCACCTCCAGTTTGATCTTCACCGAACAAGATTTAGATATTTACTATGCACCTGATAAAATCGCAGCAGGCAGTATTGTAGTTGATGATCTTTATCCCGCATTTTCATTTACTTACGTAGGCGGCGATGATTACCAAATTCGAATGGGGTATGGAGAAACCGTAGTACGTCCGGATCTTCGAGAAGTGGTACCCGTCTCTTATTTTGATCCATTGACAGACATCCGCACCTTTGGTCGAGTTGGCCTGCAAAGTAGCCCCATTAAAAATTATGATCTGAGATATGAACGTTATTTAGCCAATGGTGATAACTACTCAATTGCCGGATTTTATAAGGATATTCAAGCGCCAATTGAGACAGTATTGCGTATCGGAGATGAAGACTATTCAGCAACCTTCATAAACGGAGAGTCGGCGAAAGTTTATGGCGTCGAAGCTGAGTGGTTACACGGTCTTTCTTACTTGGCCGATGGTTTTTTTACATCAGGTAATTTCACCATCAGCGATTCTGAAGCGGTTATCGATCCGGCGTTGGCTGGCAACTTGACTAATCCAACCAAGCCCATGACTGGCCACTCAAAGTATGTGGTGAATTTGCAGCTTAATTATGATTCAGCTAACGGTGAACACTCAGGTTCGTTGGTCTACAACATGTCCGGTGAACGTATTTTGGCATCAGGTGTAGCGGGACGAGAAGATGCTTATGAACAGCCCTTTAATTCCTTAGATGTCGTTTATACTTATTACCCGAATTTTAATTCGAATATTAAATTGAAAATGAAAAACCTACTGGGTGAGGATCAACAAGTGACTCAATCGGATATAGTAGTACGTGCCAAGGAAGTCGGTACAGCTGTATCACTGAGTTATAGCTACGAATTTTGATGTTCCTAGTTTAATAGTTTACGTGAAAAAAAAGCCACCAAGGTAAGCTTGGTGGCTTTTTTTTACTTTGAATTTCACCGCTCGTAGCCCATTAAATAACTGATACAAAAAAGGCAGATCATGATCTGCCTTTTTTGTATCAGGTGTATTAGTCATCCTCAGCAACACATCCTGTGGGATGCATTACTGATGGCGAACAGGGTTTAGTAAAAGCTTACTTTAGCTTCGATACCAAACATACGCGGCTGGTTAACGATACCGGTCAGGTTATTAAAATCGATGGCGCCTTTCACGTTTTCTTCATCGGTAATGTTACGACCGAACAAGGCGATGGTATAAGCATGTTCAAAGTTTTCATACCCTATGCGCAGGCCACCTTCTACATTACCGTCTGTTTGAAACTCAACTGACTCATATAAGAATAAGTTGGTTTTACCCTGGTATGCCCAGTCCGTGTAAGCAAAAAACTCGCCATCATTACCCATAGGCACAGCGTAGCGTGCGGTGAAGGTAAAAATGGTTTCAGGCGCTTGGGGGAAGGGGTTACCGTCGATAGAGGCATTAAAGCCACTGGGGCGAGGGTCAAGCACAGTACAGTTACCTGTAGCACCAAAGGCAGGGTTAGCGCCGCAAGGTAATACTGTCAGCGTATCGTCTTTGATTTCGGTTTTATTGTAGCTGTAACCTGCGGTCAGAGTCAGGTAGTCATTGGCGATATACTGGGCGTCGACTTCAAAACCATAGCCGGTGCCTTTATCGGCATTGACCAGGGCGGTGTTATTGGCGCCGCCACCTATGGCAGAAAACTGCATATCATCAATCTGATAGTAGAAGGTCGCTGCGTTTAAGCGCAGAGTATTGTCTAATAAATCAGACTTAAAGCCAATTTCAAAAGAATTTATCGTCTCGGCGTCAGCGACAGAAGGAGCCCCTTCAAAGGCCACATCGCGAGCTTGGATAGATTGGGCTCTAAAGCCATTAGCTAAACGACTGAACAATGAGGTATCGCTGTCAATTTTATAATTGGCGCTAAGCTCCCAGCTTACTTGGCCATCGTCTACATTGATATCAGCGTAATCTTGTATCGATGCATCACCTGTTACTAGAGCGAAACCATTTACGTTTTGTTCACCTACGCGCAGTGATTTTTTATCATGGGTATAACGCAGACCCCCAGTAATATTCAGTTTCTCGTTTACGTCATAGGAGGTTTGACCAAATACTGCCCAGGTAGTATTTGCATGGTAAACGGTGGTGGCACCATAATAGCCATCTGTACTGGTCACATTAAAGGATGAATCGTAATAAAATGCGCCGGCTTGCCAGCTAAGGGCCCGGCCGGTTTCACTGGCCAAGCGGATTTCCTGAGTGAACTGCTCAAGGTCGTTCAATTTATCTTCGGTAACCGCACCAAAGGCAATATTGCCTGGGTAGGTTGTTTCAACGGTGCCATCACCATTGATATCAGCAGGGGCAAAAAGGAACACCCCACCGTCGATGTCACCCAGGCTAGAGCCTTCAGCTTTTTCTATGGCGGTAATAGAGGTCAATGACATGTCATCAAAACCCATTTCGAGCTTTAATGAACCACCGTAATTTTCATATTTCTGCGGATTATTATCAGCACCATTACCGTCTATATCCCCATCATAATAGATTGTGTCACGATCGAAATTTGCATTTAAATCGTTGCTGCCTTTGGTCAATACGTTGGCGCGAAATACCGATGCGGTGCCGTCTAATTCCCGGCCATGTACATTTAACAGGGCAGAGAAATCTTCACTGGGAGAGTAAAGCAACTGGCCGCGCCAGGCTTTTTCATCAAAACCGCCAAACGCATTTTCTTGGCCTGTGTAGGCGTTATCAATCCAATCACCGCGCTCTTGAGATAACACAGATATACGCCCGGACCAATCTTCGGCTAATCCACCGCCCACTGCCGCTTCAAAGTTAACCGAGCCTAAATTAGCCACACTGCTTTTCAAATAGGCATCAAAATCACTACTGGGTTTGACTGAATCGAATTTAATGATACCGGCTGTGGTATTGCGACCGAATAAGGTGCCCTGTGGCCCGCGGATAACTTCGACGCGTTCAACGTCGAATAATGGAAAACTTTTTAAAATAACATTCTCTTTAACCACATCATCCATCACGATAGAAACGGGTTGTGAGGCGGCTAAATCGAAATCTGTATTGCCTAAGCCACGAATATAGAAACGCGGTGCCACGCGACCATTTGATGATTCTGCATATAAACCAGGTACACGAACGGCTAACGCCAGAATATCATCACCACCGGAGAAAATACTCTCAAAGCGCTCACCGTTTAAGGTGGCGATAGAAATAGGCACATCCTGAATGCTTTGGGTGCGCTTTTGCGCTGTCACTGTGATTTTTTCCAGGCCTTTTTCGGCACCAGAGCTGGTTTGTTGAGCGTTAATTATCGGGCTGAATAAAGCGCTGTGAATGCACAGAGCCAATGCCGCTTTGTTTAAATTTGTCATTGTGTTACCGCTAGTATGTGTGTGTTATCTATGTGTATATGAACAGAGACGATAATATCTTAGTATTTTATTATGCTGCCCGCTCATTGTTTAATTTAATCAATCACCTAAAAGTCATACGGCAAATTAAATGCCTGTTAGCGGATAATTTGTATCGAGTGGTTTTTTTCGGTCGATCGATGGACGGGTATTGTGTCAAATTTAACCGCCAAAGACTATACATCGATATGTTTTTCGGGGCTAAAAGCCTGGACTTAAGCTCTTCATGGCGACCAAGCTTTTATGCCCCGATGTCTATTCAATTCTGGCTGATACTCAATGCAGGGTGAGTGTCGCAACATTTGATTTATTGAGAGGGAGTATCGCTATTATTATCGCCAGCAGTTGGGGCAGCGCTGGGTGGGTTCTCGGTGGCCGCGAGTTTTAATAAGCGTTTTTCTTCTTTTTTCTTTTTCTTGGCAATTTCTTTCTGGCGCTTCTCGAACGCGTAATTTGGTTTAGCCATTGGGCGTTTCTACCTTTTAAGTTAATCGGACCCCTAGCATAAGGTATTTTGCATAAAATTGTTGAGCTATCCCTACCAAGTCTCCTGAAAGAGTTGCCTGACACAGCTGTTTACCTGCATTGATCATGCAAACACATGGTTGCAGCCAAAGGTGCTGGCAACTCCCTTTTAGCGCTTACTTTTAGGTACTTCTGATGCTTTATCGATAGCGCTATTGAGAGCACACGAACGATGAGCTGAAATATTTAGGCTTGTAAGGAACACAATAACGTCATCCATTGGGGAGACGGGTTCGGTCAGAAGCTCTGCAATTAGTGCCCTGCCTGGGTGTCATGGTTTTGCAATATCAGTGTCACTAATATGTAATCTTGCCGTCATAAAAATGCCACGTATTAGGCCTATCCTTGCGCAAATTCTTAATGAATTGGCTTAAATAGTAAATCTTTAGCCACTTCACCAATTCCTGCATATAGGGTTTGTGTACATGAAGTTAACTAAAAAATTATCTGCCAGATTGCTCAGTGTTACTTTGCTTTTATCGGCATCCGGGTACGCCCAGGAAGAAACTTATCTTCAACCTGCCGTTAAAAAAGCCACTGAGATCACTGACTCAGCGGCCAATTCGCAGCAAAAAATTAATAAAATCACGGACCAAATTGACAATAAGTTGATGCAGTTCAAAGGTATAAATAAAGAAACCGAAGGTCTGCAAGTCTACAACGGCCAACTTCGCAAGCAGATTGATAACCAGGTTCAGGAAATGGCAGATTTAAATGCCGCCATTGATGATGTCAGCGTTATCGAACGTCAAATCACGCCCCTTATGATGCGCATGATTGAAGGGTTGCAACAATTTGTTGCTCTTGACGTGCCCTTCCTGCCGGTCGAACGAGCGCAGCGTATTACTGGTTTAAAAGAGATGATGGACAGTGCCCAAATTGCCCCTTCTGAAAAATTTCGCCGGGTAATGGAAGCTTACCAAGTCGAAATGGACTACGGACGCACACTGGAAGCCTACGCTGGTTTGCACAAAATAGAGGGGCAGGAGCGAAACGTTGACTTTTTACGTGTTGGTCGTACCGCCCTTATTTACCAAACCCGTGACGCGAGTATGCAGGGCACCTGGAATACTCAAACCCGTGAATGGGAAGAGCTGCCCTCAAGCTATCGTACCCAAGTGACCAAGGGTTTACGTATGGCTAAAAAACAAATGGCACCGGACTTACTGATGCTACCTGTTGCGATAACCGATTAAGAGCGTAATGATTATGAACCACTTATTAAGAAATATTGCCCTGACCTTGCTGGTCGCACTGACGATCACATCGGCTATAGCAGCTGAACCCATGCCGGCTCCTAAAGACCGGGCACTAAATTTGGATGTTTTACTCAAACAGCTCGAAGAGGGTAAATTTGCCCAAGCCAAGCAAAATAATCAGCGTGAAAAAGAGTTTACGCAGCGCCGTGCCCAGCAAGATGAAATTTTGCGCGACGCTGGCGACAAACGTGATAACACACTTGCCACCTCACAAGCCCTGGAAACCTCATTTGAAGAAAATGAATTCAAACTAGGGGATTTAAACGAGGCGCTGACCAAACGTTTAGGTTCGCTTAAAGAGCTGTTTGGTGTATTGCAACAGGTCGCAGGTGATACCAAAAGCAAGTTACAGAACTCTGTTATCTCAGCACAGATCCCCGGCCGTGCCCAGTTTCTGGATGAAATGGCCCAGTCCATGGGTTCCAGCTCCAAGTTGGCCTCCATTGATGAAATTGAACGTGTATGGTTTGAAATCCAGCGAGAGATGACTGAATCAGGCAAGATAACTCGCTTTACCACCGAGGTGGTAGAGGCCGACGGCAGCAAGGTCAGTAAGGAAGTTATACGGGTGGGTACTTTTGCTCTGATTGCGGATGGAAAATACCTAGATTACGAAGGTGGCACTGATTCACTGGGCGAGCTTATTCGCCAACCCGCTTCACGCTATGGCAATAGTGCCGAAGAACTTCAGGCCTCAAGTGGGCAGTTAGTTGAGTTTGGTTTGGACCCAACAGGAGGCTCTATCCTTAAATTATTGGTTCAGGCGCCCAGTTTGAAAGAGCGTGTGGAGCAGGGTGGTTTAGTGGGTTATATCATCCTGGTGGTGGGGGCGCTTGGCTTGTTATTGGCGTTGGAGCGTTTGATCACCCTTACGCTTATCAAGACCAAAGTTAACAAGCAACTTAAATCAGATACCTTTAACGATACTAATCCTCTTGGACGGGTCATGTTAGTCCGCGACAAGTTCCCTAAAGCTAATACCGAGGCATTAGAGTTGCACCTCACAGAAGCCATCCTGGGGGAAATTCCCAAATTAAGTCGCAACCTGACTATGATCAAAATCATCTCGGTAGTGGCACCGTTAATGGGTTTACTGGGAACGGTCACCGGTATGATCAATACCTTCCAGGCCATCACCCTGTTTGGCACAGGTGATCCAAAATTGATGGCCGGTGGTATCTCCACCGCCCTGGTGACAACTGTATTAGGCTTAGTGGTCGCTATTCCAATGACGCTACTGTACGCCATGCTCAATACCCGCTCCAAAGACGTGGTGTTTATATTGCAGGAACAAGCATCAGGCGTTATTGCCGAGCGTGCGGAGCGCATGGGAACTCCCGCTTCACCCAGCACATAAAGGGGGCGGTTATGTTGGAATTTTTTGCAGAAATACGGGATTTTATAGAAACCGGTGGCCAGGTTTTACTGGTCATAGGTTTACTGATATTCGTTATGTGGTTGCTTATTCTGGAACGGGCACTGTACGTGTTTGTCTGGCATAAGGCCTATAAGAAAGCCACCATCGCTAAATGGCAGGCCCGTCAGGATAAACGTTCATGGAATGCCGAACAAATTCGTCAGGCCATGATCTCCCGGGTTAGCTTGCGCCTAAACTCAGGCATTCCCATTATTCAGGCGCTGGTGGCACTTTGCCCCCTGTTAGGTTTGATGGGCACAGTAACAGGCATGATTGAAGTCTTTGATGTTATGTCGATTTCAGGTTCGGGTAATGCCCGCTCCATGGCGTCGGGGGTATCAAAAGCCACGATACCCACTATGGCAGGAATGGTCGGTGCCTTGTCTGGGGTATTTGCCTCTACCTGGCTCAAACGAACCACAAAATCAGAAAGAACACATATAGAAGACGCCTTGCCAATAGAGCGCTAGGTTTATCTTTGGGACCCAAAAGAGATATTTATGAAACAACATTTTCAAAACTTGATGGATGAAGAAGAAGCCGTAATCGATATGACGCCCATGTTGGATGTGGTGTTTATCATGTTGATCTTTTTCATTGTTACTGCCTCATTTGTTAAGGAATCTGGGATTGATGTCAATCGTCCTGAGGCCGCAACAGCAGTGAAAAAAGACCGGGCTAACATTCTGGTGGCGATCAGTGACAAAGGGGAGATTTGGATCAACAAAAGACGTATTGATGTCCGAGCAGTACAAGCCAATATCGAACGTTTACATGCAGAAAACCCTCAGGGGACAGTGGTTATCCAGGCCGATAAAAAGTCCACCACAGAGACCCTTATCAAGGTAATGGACGCCTCTCGCTCGGCGGGTATAACCGATGTTTCTATCGCGGCTCAAGAGCTTTAAATGATGTCCAGATATGTGATAGCCATCGTCCTGTCAGCCATTGTCACTTTGGGGTTGTTTTATGTGATGCAATCGCTGATCGAAAGTGGCGGCAGCGCGCTTACCGAGCCAGCTAAGGGCAGTGTCCTTGACTTTGTGCGGGTGAAAAAAGATGAAGTCTCACAGCAAAAAGATCGTAAACCCAACAAACCTCCTAAGCCCGAGCAACCTCCGCCAGCTATGGATCAACCTCAGTTGGACTCGGCTACGCCTAATGCAGAAGGTCAGAGTATGAATTTCGGCGCAGATATCAGTGCCGATTTGACCTTGGGGGGGGGCTTAGCACTGGAATCCGGTGATGGTGAATACTTGCCCATAGTTAAAGTGGCGCCGGTTTATCCTCGCCGTGCATTGTCACGGGGTATAGAGGGATATGTGATTGTGGAGTTTACGGTATCCAAACAAGGCTCCGTAAAAGATCCTTTTGTGATCAAAGCCGAACCGGCGGATCTTTTTGAACAGGCTGCCATCGATGCAACACTTAAGTTTAAATACAAGCCCAGGGTAGTTAATGGTGAAGCGACGGATGTTTCTGGTGTGCAAAATCGCATTACGTTTGAAATTAACGGTTAAGGAGTTAGTAAAAATGATGTTATTCAACCCAACATGGCGTTATCTGTGCCGCCAAAGTTTATCCGCTACCTTACTCATGATACTCATTGTAGGCGGGAATGTCTTACCTGCGATGGTGAACAATGCCATGGCCCAGGAAGTCGATGCTGGTGAACAAAAGACACGCCGTACGCCAGCCCTGAGGGTTAAAGTGTACGATCAACTGGCCCGAGCTCAGGGCATGGCTGATGAGGGCAAAACCGCAGACGCCATAGCCGCTTTAGACAATGTTAAAGGTAAAGCCGGTTCGATGAATGCTTACGAATTGGCTATGATGTACAACTTTTATGGGTTTATTTATTACAATGTTGAGCGTTTTGATGATGCTATCACTGCATTTGAAACAGTAGTACAGCAACAGCCCATTCCTGAATCCTTCGAGATGAGCACGTTGTTCAGCTTGGCTCAGCTACATATGATGCGGGGTAACTTTGATCACACGGTGGCCTTTTTGCAACGATGGGAAAGTTTAAACGCCCAGGTTAATCCTGGTGCTGACATTCCCGGCAAAAACTACGTTTTAAAAGCTCAGGCCATGTATCAGCAGAAATCCTATCAAAAAGCAGCTGGTTTTATTGATAAAGCAGTGGCAATCGAAGAAGCCAAAGATAAGGTGCCAGATGAAAACTGGTATGTGCTGCAACGGGCGGTTTATTATGAATTGAAGCAACCACAAAAAGTTAAAGATGTACTGCTTAAGTTGGTAAGACACTTTGACGAGCCAAAGTACTGGGTACAACTCGCAGGCATGTACGGCGAATTAGGGCAAGAGCAGCAACAACTGGCCATCTTGCAAAGCGCCTATCAAAAAGGCTTTATCCAAAGTGGTTCAGATATCTTCAATTTAGCCCAACTTTATTATTATCATCAGATGCCTTATAAAGGCGCGCGCTTGATTGAGAAGGGTTTTAACGATGGAGTAATGGATAAGAATCTGAAAAACCTTAAATTTTTGTCCCAGTGCTGGTTACTAGCCAAAGAAGGAGGCGAAGCCGTACCCGTATTGCAGGCGGCGGCTAAACTGTCTAATGATGGGGAGATGGATGCCCAGCTTGGGCAAATATTTCTGAATTTAGAGAAGTGGCAGCAGGCCATAAGTGTCTCTAAGATCGCTCTGCGAAAAGGCGGGTTACGTAACCAAGGGACGACACACCTGGTTATGGGTATGGCCTATTTCAACGTGGGGAAATATAACCAGGCACTGAGCGAATTGGCGATGGCTGAGCAATATAAAAGCAGTAAGGGTATGGCACAGCAATGGTCAAAGTTTGTTGAAACTGAACTCTCCCAGATAGGTAAATTGACGGCTTCACTGTCTCGTTAATTTACTGCGCGCTACATCAGGTAACCTACCTGAACGCCTTCAATCCGTCTGCAACCCTTGTGGACGGTTTTTTGTACTGAATGCTTTTCAATTGAATAATATGAGTTACTAAATTCTATTCTAATGAATTAGATTTTTATTTTACTCATTATCCAATCCAAACCGTAAATTGTGTAAGAATAATCCAATGACACAATTGATTACTAATACAAAGGTTTTGCCCTGTACTCCACCGCTTTTAACAACGGAGAGTTTGTCGACGTCAGCAAAAAATAAAAGGGCTATACACTTAGCTCCACCAGATACGAGATATAGTGGCTCCCTTATTTTGTCATTTAAGTCTTTTTAGGGTAAAACGCTGGTGCGTTAGGGTTGCCGCTTTTATCTCATCATTTAATTGATCATTACTGATCCGCTTCTAGACTTAGTAAAGGGTATTTCGCCCTTAGTCTACTTAGGATAATCATTATGAAACAACTGCACCAAACCGTTCATCCCCTTCGTCAGCTAACTCGATGCACTCAAGCTTAAACATTGAGTAAGATGGCATGCACCGGACTTCATGGGACGTGGCCGATATCTTTCGTCAACATGGTCGAGATTGGCGAGAGACACAACAGGGTCATCTGAGCCTCAATCAACTCAAGGTCATGTCAGTCATTGAGCGCTGCCGCAGTGTATCTTTAGGCGGTTACCAATTACATTGCCCACAGGGTGGACTCTGACATCATGGCCTATAACGCCTGTCATAACCGTCACAGCCCCAAGTGTCAATCCACGGCGGCCAAACGTTAGCTTGACGCCAGGAAAAGCCAGTTATTGCCCAGAGCGTATTACCATGTGGTGTTTACCTTGCTCACCATTGCGTGGGATCCCAAACACCTTGGGGCAGAGATTGGCATGTCGATGGAATTGCATACATGGGGCTAAGCCATGACCCATCATCCTCATGTCCATTGTATTGTGCCTGGGGGATAGCTTTGGACAAGCAACACTGGCAAGCCTGCAAAGCCGGTTTTTTATCCGTACGGGTCTTGTCCCGCTTGTTTCGCCGTCTATTTATAAAAGGCTTACGCCAATTGTTTGCTGATCATGCCTTAGGGCTTTACGGCGATATGACGAATCTCATCTCATTGCGTCCAGAGACTTCAGTGATTGGTGCAGCCAACAACAGGGCAGAGAATGGGTGGTGCAGGCCAAACGACCTTTTGCAGACCCTGAAGCCGTATTGACCTACCTCTGTCGTTACACGCATCGGGTGGCGATCGCCCATAGTCGATTGGTAGAGGTTGATCGTGACAAGGTTACCTTTACCTACAAAAATTATCGTCTCAAAGGGCACACTAAGCCAAGCAGTTAGAAACGAACGAATTTATTCGCCGATTTATACTGCATATACTTCCATGCGGGTTTTACCGTATTCGCCACTTCGGCTTGTTTGCCAGTCAACAAAAACTGGCCCAGGCAAGACAATTCTTAGATATGACACCATCCGATATCGCGCCAACGCCTGACTAATTCTGTAACGACAGCACAGCGTTCCATTGCCGTGAATGCGGTCAATTCATGGTAATTGTCGCGATGATACTAACCGTGTATTTACCCAGAGCACCCCCCAAATATTAAAGGCCAAGATAAAGTTGAGTAAGGTATAAACGAAACGTCAATATCATCGTCAAAATGCGATGACAGGCCGACTATGGTTGAAAGCTTAAATATTGTGAAATCACGGCGAAAAAGGCGATAAATAGAGGACGAAATAGGCAGTAAAGATTAATGTTATTCGACTATCACAGGTTCGAAAAATCATGCAGGGCAAGCAGCAAAACAATATCCGCCGACCCACCAACGAAATACCCATAGCAACGACACATCACAGATACCCCCCGGGGTTTTCTCCGTGAGAGATTATCCATCATCTGACCCATGTTCGGTGAGCTAGCGATGATCCGTGTGACCGTCAGATAACGGATAATCTACATCAGAGGAGTCATACAGCCAATTTCATCAACCGTCTGCAATCTGCTAGTTACTGCCAGTTCAATCAAGGTCGAATGCCGATCTGAAAATGGCACAAATGCGTTATTTCTGACCCATCGAGCTATGTTCGCAATGGTGGCATCGCAGCTAGTCGACTAGCGTAATTTCGCCTGGAGAATGCAGCTGGCGGGTGAAGATATTCATCCATATATTGGCATTAGCAAACGTCCGCCTGTTAACACCAGAGGTCGACAAGATTAAATCGAGCAAACACAACATAAAGTGGTGTGGGGCGTTAAGTTGATAGCCCTTTTATTTATCCACTAAACCGTGATCCACCGCATAACAAATCAGTTCAGCCAGTGATTCAATATTGAGCTTTGCTTTCATATTACGTCGGTGGGCTTCAACGGTACGAAAACTGATGTTTAAAATACGGGCAATTTCTTTGCTAGATTTACCCTGTGCGACGTGAGTCAGGATCAGCTGCTCTCGGGTTGTTAATTTTTGGCTTGTGTCCCGAGGGGGTCTATCGATCAGCATTTTGGCAATGGAACTACTAAAATGAGTTTGCCCTTTGGCCACGGCTTTTATGGCGTAATAAACCTCTTCCGATGTGGTGTCTTTTAGAATGTAGCCTGAGGCGCCAGCCTGGATAGAGCTGGTCACAAATTCCGGGCTATCGTGCATGCTAAAAATCAATACTTTAGTGTTATCCAGGCGATCAGTTATGATTTCGGTGGCATCAATACCATTCATAGAAGGCATGCTGATGTCCATTAAAATCACATCAGGCTTTAATGCTAACGCCATTTCCAGGGCGCCCTTACCGTCGTGAGCCGAGCCCACAATTTCGATATCTTCATAAAAGGATAAGCAAGCACTAAGGCCACCTTGCACCATAGGATGATCATCAACTAGTAATAGCCTGACGGGGTCGTTGGTAGTGTGGTTTATCATGAATTAGCCTGTGACCAGGTTTGCTTGTTAGCGTAACTGGTTTTGGGAATGCGTGCCGTAATATTCGTGCCTTCTGCACAAGATTGCACATTAAACTCCCCCTGATGATACTCAACCCGTTCGGCTAAATTACGTAAACCGATGCCATATTCTTCTTTTTTGTTGTTAAATTGGGTGTCAAAACCACATCCATCGTCACTGATACTCAAGGTTAGCCAACGGTTTTTTAGAGAAAGATCAATCTGAACGTGTGTGGCCCCAGCATGTTTGCGTATGTTAATAAGTGACTCCTGTACCACCCGATAAAGCGTGGTGCTAATGTGGTTTTGCACCAATTTACGCACCGCAGGTTTGGTGACACTAACCTCTATGTCTGTTTGTTCACTGAATTCCATCGCCAGGGCGTCAATCGCCGCCGACAGACCCAATTCGTCAAGAATACGTGGGTGCAGATGATGGGAAATATGCCTGATTTCCTGGATCGCTGAACTCAGGTTAGCCTCAGCATGTTGCAGGGGAGCTGGTTTTTCCAACTTGGATTTTAGCAACCACAATCCAGTGGCTTCGAGGGAATATTTTATCGACACCAGGACTTGCACTATGCCGTCGTGTAACTCCCGTGAAATATGCCTGCGCTCTTCCTCTTGCATATTGATAATTTTAAGGCCTAATTCGCTTATTTTTTGATCGGTCTTTTTCTTCTGACGCAAATTCAATATTAACCCCAATAGAAAAATTACAAAAATAGATGATATGGCTACCTGCAGAATAATATGTTTAGTTTTATTGATGTGTTGATCAATTTCTTGCTGTAATTTAGTCAATTGAAGGTTAACGTCATCCAGGTACACGCCTGTGCCTATCATCCAATTCCATTTTTCTAAATACACTGAGTAGCCCATTTTTTCTGACATCTTATTCGATGAGGGTTTGTTCCAGGGGTACCTGAGGAAGCCACCGCCATTTTTCGCATTATGGATCAGTATTTGAATGGTCTTATCGCCATTAAAACTCTCTAAATTCCACCAGTTTTTACCCACTCTGAAAGGCTCTTTTGCATGTACAATACTATTGCCTTCACCATCGTAGACAAAAAAATAGCCATCATCACCGCTGTAGGTCATGTCATGGATAATCTCGGTCACCTGAGCTTTGGCCTGCGCTTCGGAGATCTCAGTATTTTGGTATAAATCAGTCATCGCCGACACGGCCAGCAAGGTGTAATTTTTTAATTCCTGATGTTTTTGCTCGATAAGAAAATTCTCTAATGTTTCGACACTCTGATTAGATAAATCACGGTATTCTTTTGTCACTAGGAAATAGGTCAATATGGAAGTCAGCAAGACTTGCAGTACCGCAATGAATAACAGTCTTAAAGGCAACGTCATGGGTATTATGCCTGCAGCCGAATTAGATTCGGCAGTTAATTATTTGTAATAAAAAAGAAAATTAATTGTATTTTAATTTTTATTGTGCCAGCTTTCTTACGCTGACGCGAACCTATTTACACCTGCTTACACCTAGGTATAAGCACCTAGCAAAAATGGGTGTTAATACGAGTAGTTAATCGCACATAAACATTTAACATGTCAATAACACTTTACGCCAGACGATTACAAGTCGTCTTAGCTTATGTTCACATATTTATAAGGGCATCTCATGAAAGTAAAACACCTTTTAATCACTGCACTGGCTTTAACGCTGGGTTTCAGTGCTGGAGCCAGCGCTGCGGACGACAAAAAATACACTTGGCGCTTGGCCGAGACCTGGGGCGCCAACTTCCCAATTTTTGGTGACGCCACTAAAAATATGGCAAAAATGGTGGACGAAATGTCCGACGGGCGATTAACTATTCGCATCGATTCCTCTAACAAACACAAGTCTGCGTTAGGCATATTTGATTTTGTCAAAAGTGGCCAATATCAAATGGGACACTCAGCTTCCTATTATTGGAAAGGCAAAGACTTCAACACCATGTTTTTCACCACAGTGCCTTTTGGAATGACAGCACCAGAGCAATACGCCTGGTTCTACTACGGCGGTGGCATGGAGTTGATGAAAAAAACCTATGACAAATACGGCATTATGTCCTTCCCTGGTGGTAACACGGGCATGCAAATGGGTGGCTGGTTTAGAAAAGAAATCAACACAGTTGAAGATTTCAAAGGTTTAAAAATGCGTATTCCCGGTTTTGCCGGTGAAGTATTGGCAGAATTAGGTGCCAGCCCAGTTAACATCGCCTCAGCAGAACTATATACCGCCCTTGAACGTAACACCATAGATGCACTTGAGTGGGTTGGACCGTCATTAGATTTACGTATGGGATTCCATAAAATAGCGCCCTATTATTATACCGGCTGGCAAGAGCCTGCTACAGAGTTGCAGTTTATGGTTAATCAAAAAGCCTATGACACCTTACCTGCTGACTTACAAAAAATACTGAAAGTGGCTATGAAAGCTGCCGCTTACGATATGTATTCTCAGTCAACCCATGAAAATGGTGTAAACCTTAAGGCCCTGCAAACGGAATATCCTGATGTTAAAATACGTTCATTCCCAGAACCTGTTATGGATGCTCTTCGTAAGGCAAACACTGATCTGTTAGCGAAATTTGCAGCAGAAGATCCAGAAACAAAAGAAATCCTGGACTCAATTACAGCTTACCAGAAACAAGTTCGTGCCTGGACCAACTTTGCTGATAAAGCCTATCTTAACAGCGACACGTCTAACTAAGTTTATAGAATATAACGCCCCTGGGTTGCTCAATTACGGTAACGTAATTGAGCAACCCATTTAAGGCTTTTTATAGCCCTTATTGAATGATTACCTTGCGGCATTGCTGTTAATAAGCCTGGAGCAAGTAAGAGATGTATTATGAAGTTAGTGATTAAATTACTGGGTAGTTTCATTAATGCCATCGGGCATTTATGTAGTTTACTGATGATTTTAATGATATTGAATGTGATGTATGACGTAGTCATGCGGTATTTCTTTAATGAAGTAAACATCGGACTGCAAGAATTAGAATGGCATTTGTTTGCCGCTATGTTCATGTTTGGCATTGGCTATACCTTAAAAGATGACGGACATGTGCGTGTAGACGTGTTTTATGACAATTTTTCTCCTCAAACCAAGGCATACGTTAATATCTTTGGCGCAGTCTTTTTCGTGCTTCCCATCACACTATTAATTATGTACCACAGTTGGGGTTACACCCTTGACGCCTATGAAATGGGCGAGGGCAGTTCTGCCCCGGGTGGATTACCACACCGCTTTATTATTCGCAGTGTTATTCCTATTTCTTCAGGCTTTCTCGTTCTGTGTGCCATCCACGTGATACTTAAACAAATTCAAAGTCTTATTACCAAATCCTGGGAAACGATAGTACATAAGGAGCTGCTGTAATGACCGGTTTAGTATTATTTGCAATCGCCTTAGTATGTTTATTTCTGGGTTATTCAGTAGCATTCACCTTTGCCGGTGTTTCTGTGCTAGTTGGCGTAATAATGTTGGGCCCAGATTTATTCGCCTTTATGCCTTATCGCATTATGAACATCATGGAAAACACCACCTTGATGGCTATCCCCATGTTTGTTTTTATGGGCATAGTTCTGCAAAAAACAGGTTTGGCAGAGCGCCTGCTTGAATCTTCTGCCAAATTATTTGGTGGTATTGCCGGTGGTGTGGCTGTCTCAACCATTATCGTTGGTGCCTTACTCGCTGCTTCCACCGGTGTGGTGGGTGCAAGCGTAGTTGCTATGGGTGTGATTTCATTACCCGTGATGCTCAAAAATAATTATCACCAACCCACTGCTGCTGGTGTCATTTGCGCAGCGGGTACCCTGGGCCAGATCATTCCCCCGTCGATTATTTTAATTATACTGGGCGATGTAATGGGTGTTCCGGTTGGCGACTTATTCCGCGCTGCGGTTCTTCCAGGCGTATTGCTGATAGTTGTATATACCCTATACATATTAGTACTGGGTAAAATCAAACCAGAATTTTGTCCTCCCATGGAAATAACTGAAGATAAACGAACGCTTATTGTGCAGGCGATGAAAGACATATTGCCTCCCTTGATCCTAATCGTGACGGTACTCGGTTCAATATTCACCGGTCTTGCGACGCCTACAGAGTCAGCTGCTATCGGTGCTGTGGGTGCAGTAGTGCTATCTGTTATATATGGGCGTTTTTCTTTTAAAGGCTTGCATGCTATATCCGGTGATACGGTAAAAGTAACGTCTATGATCTTCGCAGTACTGGTAGGCGCAACGGCGTTTTCAATGGTTTTTAGTTATTCAGGCAGTGAATATCTGGTTGAAGACTTCTTTACCGGATTACCCGGCGATAAGTGGACCTTTATTGTATTGGCCATGTTAACGATTTTAGTACTGGGCTTTTTCATTGATTTCATTGAAATTTCATTTTTGGTGGTACCAATATTAACGCCAGTGGCAATCGCTTTAGATGTGGATTTGGTGTGGTTTGCGATCCTTATTTCGATGAATTTGCAAACGTCGTTTTTAACCCCACCTTTTGGATTTAGTCTATTTTATCTCAAAGGTGTGGCCCCTAAATCCTTTAAAACGACCACCATTTACAAAGGTGTTATTCCTTTCATCTTCATGCAGGTATTCGTGCTACTACTGGTTATTTTGTTCCCTGAACATCTTATTCTGTAATAAAACACAGCTATAAAAAAACCAATGTTGGCGCTAGCCTTGCTAGCGCCTCTTGTTGCCAACCAATCGGCCCATTGAGAAGTAATGGCTATTATTATACTGAGCAATAAACTGTCGTCTGGGCCTGAAAAATTCAACACAGCCACTATCTGACTGGCTATCTAACCTAGGTGCACAAAATATCGGTAACTTTAGTGGATTAAGATTTCCTTGAGTGACGGTTTAGCCCCTCAGCACCTTTATACGAGAAAGTTTATCTTCCTATGACCCGTAAAATCACCCCCATGACAGCTTTGATGTTAACCGTGCCTCCACTGTTATGGGCCAGTAATGCCGTGATTGGGCGCCTGATACACGAATGGGTGCCACCTATGACGTTAAATCTGCTGCGGTGGAGCCTGGCGCTGATTATCCTGCTTCCTCTGGGGGGCTGGGTTTTGCGCCGGGGCAGCGGTCTGTGGTTACATTGGCGACATTTTGCCTTGCTTGGATTACTCGGTGTCGGGCTGTACAACTCACTGCAGTATCTTGCCCTGCAAAGTTCCACGCCAATCAATGTCACTCTGGTGGCATCTAGCATGCCAGTGTGGATGTTAGTCATTGGCCGATTATTTTTTCAAACCAGGATAGCCATCAGGCAGATGGTAGGAGCCGGACTATCCATAGTTGGCGTATTGTTAGTCCTTAGCCGGGGAGACCTGAGCCAGATACTCGCTATGCAATGGGTGGTTGGCGATCTTTATATGATTGCTGCGACTATTGTTTGGTCCTTCTATAGTTGGATGCTAACCCAACCTGGTGTGCCCATTGCTATACGTAGTAATTGGGCCGCTTTTTTGCTGGCGCAAGTTACTTTTGGAGTGTTTTGGTCCAGTGCCTTTAGCAGTGGCGAATGGCTTATCACCAAGCCGCAGATAATATGGAGCTGGCCCTTGGCTGGGGCACTGATATTTGTGTCACTGGGTCCGGCCATTATAGCCTTTCGGTGTTGGGGAGCGGGCGTACAAAAGGCAGGGCCAACAGTGGCAGGTTTTTTCAGTAACCTGACCCCCCTGTTTGCCGCTTTAATATCCACTGTTTTTTTAGGCGAAATGCCTCATTTTTACCATCTATTGGCATTTTTCCTGATCATCGGTGGCATAATCGTGTCTTCAAGACATTAAGCGGTTTGGGATATGATCACCTTGATCCAAATCATAAGTACCTGCTTGCAAATCACGCTAAAAAATAAGTAAAAACCGACTGTAATCAGCATAATACTCTACTTAAATAGGGAAAACGCCAGGCTTAAATGATCTAAAAACGGGATGCTGGACGAACATGATCCCGTTTTTATCCTCAACAGAGCGCGCTTTAAAATCACCTTTGATGCTACTGGACACTCAGAATTGTGCTTTTTCCACCATTTTCAGCCATATTGGGTTTGAGAAGGCTTTGTGTTCCTTGTTATCTTCTACGACTAAACTGACCCACCCTGATTTTTGTGGCACAGCAAATACCACAGCTGCATTGTCGCCTGATAACGTTTGCTGGCTGATCACACCATCATTGCCAATTAACTGCACCGACTTAAGCCCATTGACCGATAGCAAGTCAAAACGGATGGATTGGGGCTGATTTTCAGCCAGCTTTATGGTGTCGCCAAACATAATATTTTGCGGGTATATTAGCGGGCCAAACGACGCATAGGAGTGGCCGTTTTTCATGGCCTGAGCAAACGCTTTAGCGTTTGGTTTACTGCCTGTATAGACAAACATACGGTTAAGACCGCTGGTTTGATTCCACACATCATGGGTGTCAGAACCGGCAGTATAGTAGTAAGGCAAGCCCTGGGACCATAGCTGACGGGCTTTCTCAACCACCTTTTGATAGTCCACCACTGCATTTATTTCGAACAGATCAATACCTGGATTAAAGCCACCCGGTGCGGTGTTTTTTCCCAGGCTGCTCAGATAACCATAAGGAATATAGGGATGGTTAGAAGCGACGATCGTTGCCCCCATACGCCGGACATCGTTAATGATGCTATGGATATCATCCACGCCGGGATCGACTGATAACTGCGCGCCCGCCTCAATCGGGAACGCATTAAAATGCCCCCAGGACGGTGAGATTTCTATGGAAGGAATAAAGGGCACGCCACGTTTATCTGATATCGCTTTAATAGCCGCATTGTTTTTTGTTGAGTCATGGTCACTGACAAAGGTAACACTAAGACCCGCTGCCAGCTGTGAACGCACCAGATACTGGGGTGATGTTGACCCTTCTAACACATCAGAATGATGATGCAAGTCACCCGAGTACCAGCCGTGCTGCGTGGGATAGGTACTGACCGGGATTGGGCTGGCCAAGTGGGTTGTTTTATTGGGAGCAATGCTGGCATCAATCAATACAGCTTTAGCTAAAAAATCACCGCCTGCAGAAACCTTTAGCTGATAATCGCCAGGGGCCAGGGTAAATTTTGCCTGCCCAACACTGTCTAATTCGGTGAAGAATGTTTTGGCGCCAAAAAATTCAATCAGTGGTTTATTACCCTTTACGATCTGAATTTTAGCGTCCAATGCAGTCGTTTTTTGTGCATCTGTTACCTGGATATTAACTTCGCCCGGGGCTAAAACGTCAGCGAATGAAAGTGTTTGCGACACATTATTTTTGATACTGATGTCATGTTTGGTACTAGCTGAATAACCTTTACCCGCGGCATATACCTGGTAATCTCCCACCGGTAACTCAAGCTTATACTGGCCATTGTTACCTATTACCCAAATGTACGGCACGCCATCTTTAAGCACGACAACCGCTGGCTCATCTACAGACTGACCCTGTTGCGTTTTTACACTGCCGGTCAGGGTTCCCGCCTGTAAATTTTTACGCTCAATTTCAGCCCTTACCACGGGTGAGATATCGCCACTGGGCAGCACCTGATAGTCACCTTCAAATGACATTGATTGTGATTTTTCCAGACTATGTTTTGTATAGAGATCCCGTGATTGGTATTTCAGCTCTGTCATATAGGGTGCATGTAATGCAACGGCCCAATCAGCGCCATAACCAACAAAACGGTCAGCGATAGGATTAGCAACCAGCGCCTCTGCTTTACCCGCATAACCAGGTACGGCAAACTTATAACCACCATCTGGCCACAATGCATAACCGGATAACATATCAGCTATTGCTTCACCCTCGTTGGTCATAGTGGTGTTTACATGAATAAGATCAGAGCCTGCTGCCAGGCTATAAATAGTACTGATGATCACTTTGCCAAAATCCCGGGTGATCTTAACTATGGCCTCGTTCTGACTATCTTTAATGATGTCAAGAGTTTGATAAGTGTTCGGCCAGCTTGACCAGTTATTTGGCATGAAATCAGCAAAGGCGACACGATCATGACTTAATGAGCCATCCTTTTTAACGTTGGCAATATCAACAATACACCCCCGGGCGACACCCCAAGGTGGCGCAGAGCCTATCGCTAACGAAAATGCCAACTTGTCATTCATGATGGTTAAGTCTTTATCAGACGTGGCGTTACCGGCGGGGATAATAGTCTTGCCCTGAATAATACTGACAGCTGCATGGCTTTGCGCCGTGATAGCTAAACCAGCAGTTAACATCAGGGCAGTAACAAGCAGGGTGTTCCGAAACGGTTTAATCATGACAGTGTACCTTGGGCAGACGCGGTAGCCTGCTTTTTATCTGAAGGAGTGTTTAATAAAATGTAGAGACAAACAAAAACGCTAACTCTCATTTATATTGGCAATGTTTTAACGAACACCGTGCAGTTTAAGCACGTCGTTAATGTATCTTTTACAATGACTTTTTGCTTGTTTAAAGCGCTCTTTATTGGTGCGACTTAGTGCGCAACGTAACCAAAATCCATCAATTAATGCAGCCGTCACTTCGGCTGCTTCTCTGGCACTTTGCGGGTCTAATAATTGTTTAAAGCTATAACGTAAATTGCTCACTAAACGGCGTTTATTGACTTCCTGTAAGCGATAGAGTTTCGGGTCATGCATTGATCGACCCCAAAAGCTCATCCATGTTTTAGTACTTGAATCTGCCTGCTGCATATCTGAAAAGTTTAAATCAACAATTTTCATTAAGCGTTCATAGGGGCTATCCGGCGAGTACTGCATTTTGAGTTGCGTCAGTAGATAGCGAACAGAAGCTTCGATAAGCGCCTGTTTACTGCCAAAATAGTGACTGATAATACCCGATGACATGCCAGCGCGACGAGCAATAAGATTAATTGTCGTGCCATCCAGGCCAACGTCTGCAACCACCTCAATCGTGGCATCGATCAGCTGCTGACGACGCATTGGTTCCATTCCTACTTTTGGCATATATTCCCTATACGGTTGGTATGTTAGTAAGCTTCAAGCGTTGAGAGCCTAAAGCGATGTTCGTTAACCACGTCACCCGCCTTATCATAAAGCCCTAGCGTGATAACGGGGTCGTCCTTTTGCCAATTTACCTTGAGCGCACCATAGTTTACGTTATGGGTAAACTGACCTATGCGATATTTGTTTGGACTGACGTTCTTCCATTCCTCAGTTAAACCTGAAGAGGTCACTTCCCATAACGGATAATCCAGATCCTTATCGTAATAACTAACTTCACCCCAGTGCGTATCACCACTAATGAGCACCACACCATTTACCTTATGCTGTTTAATCAGCTTGAACAGCCGCTGACGATCAGCAGGGAAGTTAGCCCAGGATTCCCAGCCGGTAAAGTCTGCCAGCAGTTGCAGACTCGAACCGATAACTTTTATACGCGCTGGTTTTTGTAATTCTTGTTCTAGCCATTGCCATTGCTTTTCACCCAGCATGCTGGCGTTTGGATTGGGGTTTGCTTTATACGGGCCCATTTTGTTCGGTTTACGTTGATTCGTATATTTTTCGGGCGATACGCGAGCGATGGCATCACGGTTCCAGCGCAAGTCCGGTAATATAACATGAATACTCTGTTCGCCTTTGCCGTAGAGGTAAGACGTATAAATACCATCTTCACGGGTGCGGCGGGGGGAATTTTCAGGTGCTTGCCAAAAATCCAGCATGATCCCTCGCGAGGCCTCTTTTTGGGGGTAATCTTTACCCCCATCGTTAGTGCCAAAATCGTGATCATCCCAGATGGCGATTAATTCAGCCTGTTCTTTTAGCTTTTTAAAACCCGGCTTAGCGCCCAGTTTTTGGTATTTGCGGCGCAACACCGCCATGTCTTGGGTGTCGCCATAAACGGTGTCCCCGAGAAAAATAAAAATCTCAGGATCATCCTCAATAATGCTCTTAAAAATGGGAATGTCTTTATCTTGGTGGGAGCATGAGCCAAACAAAATACGGCTTGGTGCCTTGGCACAGACCACAGTGGTTAACAATAAAGTAGAAATGACTAATAATCTCAACATGGGTATTGCCTTTTTTGCCAGCCAAAAAATAAGCCACATACAATATTATTGCATGTGGCTTATTAAGCTTGTGTTACAAGACGAATTTAACGTTACGTTATAAGACGAATTTCACATTCAGTGCTGCTATACGGGGGGCACCAATCCAGCCTGCATTTGGCGCAATGGTACCAAGATAGTCTTGGTCAAAGACATTGTTTATGGTGAAGCTCAGTTCCATACTGTCGATGGTTTCACCAATATCATATGCCGTTTTACCAATATACAAATCACTGACTATGTAAGAGTCAACTTCCTGAGTATTTGCTTGGTCTAAGAAGCGCTCACCGACGTATTTGGTGCTAAAACCAGCATACAAGTCACCTTTGGTGTAATCAAAGCTAACGACCGCCATATCTTGAGCACTGCCTAATACGGTGTTACCGCGAAAGGCTTCGTCCGTGTAGGTAGCATCATTTTTGGTATACGAAACGTAAATGCCCAGATTATCGGTAAGATTGTAATCAATAGACGCTTCGATACCGTCGGACTCAATACCACCGTCGTTGATGTATCCTCCGGCAGCCGCTTCCAAGAAATCAATACCATTCACATCTTCATTACTCACAAAGGTAATACGGTTTTCAAACTTGATGTTGTAGTACGTGATGCTCGCGTTGAAACCAGGGGTTGAATAACGCAGACCAAGGTCAATGTTATCGGCTGTTTCAGGTTCTACTAAGCTCAAGTCTGTATCGTCACGCTCTAATACGCCATCTTTAATGGCTGCAAAGTTTTCTGCATAACCACCAAATACTTCCAGGCCACGCAAGGGCAGAGGGGCAACAAAACCCGCTGATATTAAAGCGTCTGAGTCAGATGATACACTCAAGTCATTGGCTGGGGTAAATTGGTCTTCTTTAACTACATCAACGTTAAACTTTTTGACACCCAGACGAACTTTGGCAAAACCGGTATCAATTTCGTCTTCAACATAGTACATCAGGGTCTCGACTGGAAACTCACGACTGTACTGGATCCAGTAAGGGTTGCTCTCTGCACGAGGGCTTGTCGCGGCATCAATAGTTTTGTGCCAGCTACGGTTTTCATCACGCTGGTAATCTTCATACCAGAAGCCACCGCGCAGCGTATTGGCCATACCTGCGATGGTGGTTTTCCATATCAAGTCAGCGTTTACGCCATAGCGCTGCTTGTTGTAATTACTGTGACGATTCGAGCTGACTGGCATAGCGCCTTGCTCGTAGCAACCCGGATCGACTGCTGCACCACCACCACCATAGGGGGCGCCGATAGAACTGGCACAACCGTCAATAGGTGAAAGTGAATTACCGGCTTTGTCCACAAAATACATTGTACCCTGAGACGCGCCGCCGTATACGGTGTTTGAATTATCTAGCTCTGAGTGAGCATTACCCGCGCCATCATCGATAACATCAACCATGTAGTAGGGCATCCATTTACCGGTGCCTTCATTCTCGTGGTAATAAACGTTAGAGCTAACAGCCACATCACCCAAGTTGAAATCTGCTTTTAAGTAACCAAAAAGATTTTCACGCTCAGTAATCCAGGTTTCTCGAAAGACCTGGTCTTGATAAGGCACGCCAGTAAAACCTTTGGTTAAACCATCCCAATCAGGGCTTTGCTCATATTGCGCAAGGCCATACAAACGCTGGTAAGTAAATTCCTGGGCATCGTCATAACTGATATAACCAGTTAAATCGACTTCGCCAATGGTAGTGATTATTTTACCCTCAGCATGATCCCGTGAGTTAGTGACTGAACCGCCCATATAGTCATCGTTTTGCTGGCTGGATACAGAAACCCACGCGAAAGTGTCTTCGGCAATTTCACCGGTATCGTAGCGCAGATACACTTTCTTGGCGTTGTACTCACCTAAGGTGGTGCTTACTGTCAACTTCTCATCTAACGCTGGCAGTATGGTGGTAAAGTCTAGTGTTCCGCCCAGGGCTTCGTTTGAGCGAGAGCTGATGTCAGCTGTACCCTGGGATACTTCAGTGGCGCGTAAGTTTTCGGTATCGATATAGCGGCTGGCTTTAGTACCGCCGCCGTAGTTTGAATTACCGTTAGATATGCCGTCAACCGTCATACCAATTTGCTGAGAGGCTAGGCTCAACTCAAAGCCGCGGATTGAAATACTGGTTGACCATTCATCGGAACCAAAGGGGTCGCCTTCGTTAACCAATACGCCTGGCAGGTTATCAATTAAAGATAAAGGGCTTGTCATGGGCGTTTGCTGTTTTTTCATTTCAGCAGATGAGGCGGCATTGGCGTAAGAAACGCTGCGCCCGGTAACGACAATAGATTCTACTGCTTCTTGTTGTTTTTCTGTCTCTGCTGGTTTTTCTTGAGCTTCTTGAGCTTCTTGAGCCATTGCTGGCAACGAGGTAATAGATATTGCTGAGAGCACAGATAACGCGATTAAACTTTGCTTCATAGGCACATAAGTGTTCATAAAAAATCCTGTTTAGTGTGTATTAGTGAAGATCCTCAGTACATGGTACTAATTTCGTAAGCGTATTAATGTTAATTGATCATTCAATTAAAATCAAATTTGGTTAATTGACCGTTCAATAAAAAATAAATAGAAAGGTAAAAATAAAACCTTCAGCCTGAGGTTGTGATGCTGGATGTGTCTACACCCGTATGCTTAAGCTTACGGGACTGAGTTCCTTTGCCGGATAACCGCCACTCCAATAGCTTTCAATCTGTCGTCAATATCGGTAATAATCGCTAATAAGAGCTTATTACCATCTATAATCGCCGATAATCTGTTATTTTCATCCTAACTTGTGCGAATTAGCAATATTGGCAGGTGTTTCTGCCACCAGAATACACTTTCAAATTCGACCCGTGCGCCTCAGATGTTGAGGCGCAGGTAAATGGCTGCGAGGCTGTGCTACAGGAGTCACAAACGGCCATGCATCGCTCAACGCACAGACCGCTCAGGGGTTATATTGCATAGTGGAGGAGTGTTTTATCGTCGAACGCTTTATGTTTAGTGAAAAGTGCCATAAGACAGCCACCTGCAACAGTAGATAAGCAAGTTGCCAATCGTTCTCCTTAGGCAGGATGAGGCCACAGCGTAGCGATCAGCAGTCATCACCTTGCTCCAGTCCGCCAGCGAAAATGGCTAATTTCCCACTAACGTGGACACTGAAGGAGAGGAGCACCAGTTTTTTGGAAAGTCTCCTCTTGAGTGATATTCATTTAATGCATTCGTGTGCGCTTTGCAGGGGCATTCAATTCACCATTTTTTTAAGCAATTACTAAGTGCCCACAGAGGGGGGGGGGAGCATAACTGTTTTTGTCATATTCTTAAAAAGTAAAAAGCCGGCAAATATCACCGGCTATCTTTATTTGTACCGTAAAATATTCAGGAACCATTATGTTTAGCGTCAAGGGGGGACGGCAGCTACCAGCTATGAGGCTGCCTCGTCTCTGACGGTAAATTGGCTTGCCTTGCCTTGCGGTAAGTACTGATTATTATTAGCTGTTTTTTAGTGTTTCCATATCGATCACAAACCGGTACTTTACGTCGCCTTTTTTCATCCGGGTGTAGGCTTCGTTGATGTTTTGGATGTCTAGCATTTCCACGTCGCAGCTAATACTGTGTTCGGCACAAAAGTTCAGCATCTCCTGGGTTTCGGCAATGCCGCCGATCAGTGAACCAGCCAGTACCCGTCGCTTCAAAACTAGTTCACCGGCAGCGAGTGGCGGTTCTACGGGGGTTAACATACCTACCAAAATATGCTGACCATCGTATTTGAGGCAGCCAAGGTAAGGGTTCAGATCATGGGTGACGGGTATGGTATCGAGCAGTAAGTCGAAATGTTCGGCCGCCGCAGCCATTTGTACCGGGTCAGAGGAAACAATGACATGATCTGCTCCCTGTTTTTTCGCTTCGGCAATCTTGCTTTCAGAGCGAGTGAAAATAGTAACCTCGCCACCAAGAGCTTTGGCAAATTTAACGCCCATATGGCCCAGACCGCCCATGCCCAAAATGCCCACTTTGTCACCTGGCTTAACACCGTAATGCTTAAGTGGTGAGTAGGTTGTAATGCCGGCACACAATAGAGGCGCCGCCGAAGCTGCCGACAATTGCGTTGGGATCGACAGTACAAAGCTTTCTTTGACGACTATGTGCTCTGAGTAGCCGCCATAGGTGGGTGTTTTGTCATGACGGTCGCTGCCGTTGTATGTGCCGACCATGCCCTCACCACAATATTGCTCCAGATCATCTGAGCAGGCAGGGCAGGTTCCGCAGGAATCGACCATGCAGCCTACGCCAACCAAGTCGCCTGCTTTGAAGCCTTTGACTGTGTCACCGATGGCTGATACTCGACCAATGATTTCGTGGCCAGGCACAACTGGATAGACTGAGTTGCCCCAATCATTTTCAGCAAAATGAATGTCAGTATGGCAAACGCCACAATAGAGAATATCGATGGCTACGTCTTCTGGCCGCAGCGGGCGACGCTGGATGGAAAAAGGTGCGACAGGGGTATCGCAGGATTGTGCAGCGTAGGCCTTAGTGTTTGACGGGGGTGTTTCTGTGGTCGTGGTTTGCGTCATGAAAATATTCCTTGTTGATATGGCTCATATCCGATTGATACTCTGTGGATGATGAGCGCGGTGCAATAGACACTACAATTATTATCCTTGTTGCGCGCAGCGATAGCCATTCACGATCCTGTTCTGTTTTTGCCTGATCCTCTATTTTTTTGGGGTTTAATAGTTGCTATAACTGCAAAATATTATCACAATCCTGTAAATACTTTGGGCAACCCTATATCCTCAAAGCTATGAGGTAGGTGTGGGTGTAGCGCAGACCTACAGATCCTATCAGCGGCCACATTACTTTGGAGCTTGATAAAAAAATGACCCTTTCGACACTGGTAAGTTTGCTGGAACCTTTACCTAGCAGCCCGCTTGGTCGCCAAAATGGCGTGTCAGCTGCCGCTATTGATGGTGTCTCTTTGTTGCGTTGCAACCAGGCCCAGGGTCGAACTCCCCTTATGTATGAGCCAAGTCTTATCTTTATTGCTCAGGGTCAAAAAACGGGTTATCTCGCAGATAAAACCTTCCACTATAATCCCGGACATTACCTCGTACAAACGTTGCCACTACCTTTTGAGTGTGAAACGCTGGCCTCGTCCAGCACACCCTTGTTGGGTGTATCTGTCTCTATTGACCCACTGGTATTGGCGGAGCTGGTGAGCGAAATGCCAGCATTGCTGTTGCCTGATCCGACTCCCATGGCCTCGGTGCCTATGAGTCCCGCCATGGAGGAAGCGGTTACTCGCTTGGTTCGCGCCCTGCACAGCCCTGCTGACGCGGCAGTTATGGGGCGGGAAAGAGTGCGGGAAGTGATTTACGAAGCGCTAAAGGATCAACAGGGGCCAGCACTTCGGGCGCTGGTCAGTAATCAGGGCAACTATTCGCGTATTATTAAGGTGCTCACCAACTTACATCAACGCTATGACAACACTATTCGTGTCGAGGACATGGCTAGTGAGGCTTCTATGAGTGCATCGGCGTTTCACAAACATTTCAAAGCTGTTACCCAATTAGCCCCGCTCCAGTACCTGAAACAATTACGCTTGATTAAAGCCCGCCTGCTGCTGACCCACGACAATATCAATGTTAGTCAAACCGCCGTTCGAGTGGGTTATGGTAGCATTCATCAATTTAGTCGTGACTACAAAAGCTATTTTGGTATTTCACCCAATCAGGATCGGCGTTCGGCGATAACAGCGGTAGCATAGTTAACTGGTGTGCGTATCAACTTACGCCGCCGGTTAGCAACAATGGATATTTAAATAGGCGACAGAACCAAGATAGAGTCTGGAGCTCCCATGAACGTGATAGATTTCATCTATTCCCAGGTCAGTTGCGCTATCTTCAATATCCAGTCATATTTTAAACTACCAAAGAATCGCTCCACCACGGTATTGACCGAGCGCGCAGCTGAATAGCCCGTTGAGGTACAAATACCCCAATTTTTGAGCCAGAAATAAAAAAATAGCCCAGATTTAAGGGGCAAGTGATCTCCTTTACTCGGCTACTGGCCAGGTTTAAAAGTGAGTGCGGTCAACTTTCTTTACAGTCAATTATTGAGATGATAAATACTAACGGGCGACTCTACAACTCAACTTAATTGAGCTTTACCTTGTGCAAGGCGGCAGTTTACGTAACAGTCCATACCCTGATTGTGCTGTTCGAAATGTTAGTATTGGCCTTAGGCCTGATGACGATCTTTTTTATAGGCGTTAGAAAAGCTAATTAACTCCTGGGAATGAGCCAATACGCTGTAGTTTCCATGCAACCAATTAAACGCCCTGCCTATCCAGCGATCTTGATT
>JBKEFM010000002.1:0-75211 GCA_046709505.1 Paraglaciecola sp.
TTGTCGATATTCAGATGGATAAATATGACCCGTAGGTAATATTCCCAAACGCATTAAATGAGTAATAACATTCCTCCTTGATATGTGATCAACTCACAAGGTGCTGGCAAGTTTCATAGCAAAACGTAACGTCAAAGGAATGCGCACAATACAATGCAGCTAGAGATTGCCAGCCCTTTCCGAAGGGCGATGCTAAATTTGCTTCCACTTCATCAGTAGAGCGGGGAAATTCACACCTCTGTTAAGCAAATATTATCGATCGCTGAGTGAGTAGATATTAAGGTGAATTGGTATAAGATTAAACGCATCCTGGTGATCACCACTGTACTTAATAGCCATGATCCATCAGGCCATCGACTAACCAATACCGGTTAAAGGTAGATTCAATGGCCCCCGCTTTTATCTACTCCTTGTAAGAGGCAAGTAATTCAAGTGTGGCGTGTAAATTGTTGTTGATTCGCTTATCCACAACTTTATTATCCTCTTGATCTATGACAACCACGACGTGATTGTTTGAATGTAAGTCAATGGCCGGGTAAAATGACATAACAGCCTCACGTTTGTGATGATGTGAGCACCTTTCAGCATAGCTGAACATGGACTCGGAGGCTGACTTGAGGATTTTCAGAGACGCTGATTTTTCACAAAATAAACGACTCCTGATCGCTCAAAGCATAGATAAACGCAGCTGTTCCCAACAGTCCGGTATCAGCTAGGTTACCGACCATCGGAGAAGCTTAGTAGCTGATCCATTTATCGCTCCATCGGAAACATTGAGCGGGAGAATTTGAGCGTCATAAATGATGCAATTCGATAATTCGCCAGATCTGCATGCCGATATTATTTACTTCAAACACAACTGATGCACATTCAACATCTCTTTTTAGTGCTACGTGATAATACCAGTCTGAAATTTTCGATGGTTTTTATTAATTCTAGCAAGCCCACTTTAAATAACGGGTTTCTTCAACACCCCTTTGAAGCGTTTATATGCTTTTAATTTGCCATGTTGACCGATATTTTACGTTGTTTACACTTCGGCGAGAGACCAAATAGGGGAACTGGTAAACTGGGGTTCATTGCAGGTCTTATGTAATAAGGTTTTCAGGCACGTCGACTCACCAATCCAGCATAGGTGCTACTGAGATAGTGCGATTGACTGTCTTATTCAATGAAAACTTTTTACCTTATTGTTTTATAGATATATTTATTTAGCTAGGCAAGCCAGTTAGACAACCTAAATATTGCAGTTCTGTTTAGCATAGAAAATTACACCATTAGCCATGGCCAGTGCAGGTAAAATATTACAAACCAGCCATCGGAGCCGACTGAACAGGTTAGGCCGAGGGGTGTCTTAACTATTAATGTTATATTTCAACTATTAGCGAGCGGCTAAAAAAGGGTTTCTAACCTCATGTTGGCTTTCCTCGCAGTCAATCACTTATATCTAACAGTGGGCGAAAATGTTTAGCCCTACCCTTTACCGGCCTGTTATTCCCACTCAAATTTCACGGGTTATCCTTATAAGAAATAGTTAACAGTTCCATTAATATCACGTTAGTGATGTGTCTGTGCTGCACACTCTTACCCAAATGTCGGGCCTCTTTCACAACTTTTTTCTCTTTGTTCCTTAGCCAAAAAATCGGCAAACTAATACAGGCTGGGTTGTAGCTCTACTAAAAAACAAGATCGCACTTTAAAAAGCGGTCTATAGTCGTAGGCTACTTAACAAAGATTATTAACTATACGGAAATTAGATAGTGAAAATTGCAATTATATCGCGCAACAAGAAACTTTATTCAACCAAGCGCCTGATAGAAGCGGGAAAACTCCATGGCCACGAAATAGATGTGATTGATGCACTCCATTGCGATATCGATATAGTAAGTAATCGCCCGGCCATTCGCTACAATGGTGAGGAGATCGCCCATTATGATGCTGTCATTCCTCGTATCGGAGCATCGATTTCATTTTACGGTACTTCCGTTGTTCGCCAGTTTGAGATGATGGGCACCTACAGTATTAATGAGTCTGTAGCGATCAGTCGCTCCCGGGATAAACTTCGTTCTTTACAACTTTTATCCCGTAAAGGGATTGGGCTACCGCGCACCCAATTTTCTCACTCTTCCGACAATATTAAACAACTGATCAAAACAGTGGGCGGTGCCCCCGTGGTTATTAAGTTACTGGAAGGCACCCAGGGTATAGGCGTTGTGTTAGGAGAAACCGACAAAGCCGCCGAAAGTATTATTGAGGCCTTCAGAGGGTTAAAAGCCAATATTTTGGTGCAACAATATGTCAAAGAAGCAGGCGGTGCCGATATCCGCTGCCTGGTCGTAGGGGGCAAAGTCATAGCGGCCATGAAACGTCAGGCGCAGGCTGGTGAGTTCAGATCAAACCTACACCGGGGAGGCAGCGCAGAAATTGTTAAATTAAGTAAAGAAGAACGGGCTACTGCTATAGCGGCAGCCAATATCATGGGCTTAAATTTGTGCGGGGTGGATTTACTGCGCTCAAGTACCGGCCCGGTTGTTATGGAAGTTAATTCGTCTCCTGGCCTGCAAGGAATTGAGACCGCCACCCAAAAAGACGTTGCCAGCATGATTTACGACTTTATCGAGAAAAATGCGAAACCCCATCGTAATAAAACCCAGGGCAAGGGTTAAGCTCGCCATGAGCTTGGTATCGTTGGGCTACCATATTTAATTCAGACTTGCTGACCGCCCTTTACCCTGCCGCGATGGGCACAGCATTGGGGTGTCTGCTCTGGCAAATTAACATCCATAGTCCATTTTAGGTCCCCTGGCCGTAAGTCAATCCAGAGATGCCGGAGCCCCGTATTAGCAGACGCCATAAGCGGATTACCCTTGTGCTAAATCACCCTTTCACTGGCTAAGGGTGATAAAAATAGCGGTTGGCCGGGATTTAAAGCCTGAACAAGGTTCTATAGACGTTTGCTATGGGTCCGGTACTGGCACCTTCTATCAAACCAACAACCATAACTGATATCACAGGTTTCATGGGATTTTTCTGTCATTGCCATGTTATTGTACAACCAGTTCCTCACGGTTGTATGCTAATTTGATTGTAGTCCCGCCAACAAGATGAATGGCTCCACTGGATAAATAAAGGATAACTGATGCGCCCCCTTCCCCCCTGGCAAAAGAAACTCGTCAGCGCCATAGCTGGCAACAAAACTGTGGCTCAAAGTCGCTATTTTCAGTTAGCCACTATCGATGACCAGGGAGCACCAAATTGCCGCACTATGGTCTTTCGAGGGTTTGGCGAAGGTTCAGACAGACTGATCATGCACACTGATTTACGCAGCGATAAAATCCCCCCCCTCAAATATCAAAAAATAGTGGAGGTATGCTGGTACTTCCCTGTAACACGCGAACAGTTCAGGTTACAGGGCAAAGTAGAACTGATAGATTCACCTGAGCATCCCCAAGAGGCTTTGCGAAAAGGACATTGGCATGAGTTATCTGATGACGTCCGCGCAGCTTATGCCCAGTTTGCTATAAGTGAGAATATCCCTGCAACTAAGCGGGAATATTGCAGCCAACACTCTCCATCAGAATATTTTGCGCTGTTGCAACTAACGGCGAGTCGCGTGGACCATCTTCAGTTACATCCCATACCACATCGGCGCTGCTTGTATCAAAAAGATAAGCAAAACCACTGGCAATCAAACCTTATCCAGCCTTGAGTCGCTGCTTTTATCTTAGCTGACTGATACTAATCCACCTTAATATCTACTCACTCAGCGATTGGTAATATTTGCTTAATCGGCGTGATAACTTTTCCGATCCACTGATAAAGCGTAAGCAAATTTAGCATCGCCCTTCGGGAAGAAGCAATGGTATTAACTCACTCGCTGCTGGTGTCACCTTATTTGACAAATTTATTTCTCAGACTTAAGTCTCTTTGGGCTAGACTTGTCTAAAGCAGCGTTTTTTGACCATAGTTTCCAACAACTATAGGTGACAGGCTTAAAAAAAGGTACAGAGTAACCCTTAACAAATGTGGTCAGTCATTAAGCTTTAGAACTTGACCAGTGTGACAAATTTAACGTAAAAACGCCGGTGAGACGAAATTCGTCAACTGTTGTCGCCAGGTTTTTATTGAGCAATTAATCGCACAGCTCCAAGAGGCAGACCTATGTTAGTGTTGAGGCTTAATAAATCCGGCCTGCCACAGGCCTGGATAAGTTTGCAAGAAGCAGCTAAATATTACACCCAAGACAGGGTGCTATTCGAGCTGGGGCAATGCAAACGTACTTTGCACGGTGGCTGGAATCAGTGGGGCCTGCAAAGCCAGCTTACCCTGTCTTCCATCATCGGATGTGAAGGGAAAGTGGTGTATCCTTGTGGCAAAATACATCTGAATAACCGCTTCCTGTTTCGACGTGACAACTATTTATGCCTATACTGTGGTCAGCAGTTTCGTGCCACTGGGTTAACCCGCGACCATATTGTCCCACGTAGCAGAGGCGGCAAAAATACTTGGACCAACTGTGCCACTGCCTGCACCCGATGTAACTTTTTTAAAGCCGATAGAACCCCAGAGGAAGCTGAAATGTCCCTGATTGCAGTGCCTTTCACACCTAATATATATGAACGTTTTTATTTGATGAGCCGTAAAATACTGGCTGACCAAATGGCCTTCCTTGGTAGTCATTTTTCACATTATCGCACCTGGAAATCCTAGCCCCTTTACATACCTTACACATAACCAGGCAAGATCCCCAATAGCCAATTAAGTGTACTTCTGTGTTATCCGGACAACTTAGCTACAAAAAGGTGCTGAGTTTGGTTTACACTACCATGATAAATATACAAGGTTATAATTGGAGTGAGTCTGGTGGCAGTGGTGTTTCGCAATATGGTCGGCGTGATTTCAATCACCCTATACTTTGTCAATACTGTTTTTTGGGTTATCCCGATTGTCTTTTTATCCTTTTTCAAACTGATCCCTATCAAACCATGGCGCACCCTGCTGTCGTATCTGCTAGACGGTTGTGCCACATCGTGGATAAGTGTTAACAGCATTATTCAGAACCTGAGCACACCTACACACATTGAGATAACAGGAGCCCAGACCCTGACACTCAAAGACTGGTATTTAGTTATCTCGAATCATCAATCGTGGGTAGATATTCTTATTTTGCAGCGGGTGTTTAACCGCAAGATCCCTTTTTTGAAATTTTTCCTGAAAAAAGAACTTATTTGGGTCCCTTTTTTGGGCGTTGCCTGGTGGGCTTTAGATTTCCCTTTTATGAGCCGCTACAGTAAATCCTTCCTAGCAAAAAATCCTCATCTTAAAGGCAAGGATTTACAGACTACCCAAAAAGCCTGTGAAAAATTTAGCAACAAGCCCGTGAGTATCATGAATTTTGTGGAAGGCACCCGTTTTAGCCCGCACAAGCAACAGCGGCAGAATTCTCCATTTACCCATTTACTTAAACCTAAGGCTGGTGGATTAGCATTTGTGCTCAGCGCAATGGGCAGTCAATTGCATAAGTTACTGGATGTCACTATCCATTACCCTCAGGGTATTCCAACCTTTTGGGATTTTGTCTGTGGCAAAGTCAAATCAATCCAGGTAAAGGTGAGAATTCTTTCTGTTGAGGAATTGCTAAACAGTGACGCTTTTGCCCAAGATTATTTTGACAATCCCGCCCAGCGGGCAAAATTTCAACGGTGGCTAAACGAAATTTGGCTGGAAAAAGACCAGGCAATTGAACAACTATCGACCGGACAATAGTTGATGTTGAATTGTTTGCCTGGTGTTATCGTATTTCCATTACATTTGCTTCTGCAAATGCTTAATTTATCTTTGTGGGCGTTGCTGATCTTAATATTTGGTCTGTTCAAACTACTGTTACCTTTTGCCCCTCTCACGGAGGTCATTAATTCATTGCTCAATGCTATGCTATTTACATTTGGTGTCCTCAGTGTGCGACTTATCAGGCTGTTCAACCGGGTCGAACTGGACTACCAAATTGATGGATCATTGAGTAAAGATGAATGGTACTTGATGCTGCCTAATCATCTCAGCTGGCTCGATATTATCTTATTAACAGATTTTGCCAAAGGACGCATACCAGCTCCAAAATTCTTCTTAAAAAAAGAGCTGATCTGGTTGCCCTTTGTCGGTGTGGCGGCTTGGGCTTTAGACATGCCTTTTATGCAACGTTACAGCAAGGAATTTTTACGCAAATATCCCCATTTGAAGGGCAAAGATATTCAAACTACACGTAAATCTTGTGAAAAATTTCGTCAGCGACCCACGACTGTCATTAACTTTGTGGAAGGCAGTCGCTACACCAAACGTAAACATCACCATTGCCAGAGTCAATTTAACACTCTTCTGCCACCCAAGGCTGGGGGCATCGCCTTTACGTTAGCGGCAATGGGCGAATTATTCACCAGTATTTTAGATGTGACCCTGCTCTATCCCCCAAATGACGGTAGCCCAATGATCCAAATGTTAGGGGGTAAGCTCAAAAAAGTGATTATCAGAGTCAAGGTCTTGCCAATAAACCAGGATATAATAGGGGATTATTTTAACGATGAAGCGTTTAAACGACGTTTTCAACTATGGTTAAATGCCCATTGGCTTGATAAAGACATTTTACTGACGCAATTAATGGGAGACAAAATTGGTGACCAATAGTACTCAGCTGATAGAGCGAATTATACAAGGTTATGCCTACCTAGGTATCTCGGTAACAAACGGCAGTCTTTTATTCAATTGCACCGCAGTATTGGGTTTATTGATATTAGCCTGGTTGAGTTTTCGACTAACCCAATGGGTGCTCAAAAGCAGGATAAGCAAAGTCTTTTCAGCAACCAAAAATAAAATCGACGACAAACTGCAAAAAAATGGCGTATTCAGGCGCTGTAGCCATATGATACCTGCCCTGATGATTTATGTGCTCAGTCCTGTGCTTATCAATGAACCCGTATTGCTGGCTTTCTTGCAAAAAATTGCCCTTATCTACGTTATTATCGCTGCAGTGGCAACCAGTAGCGCCTTGTTAAACACCGCAGAAAATGTGTATAACGCGTCTCAATTGGCCAAACGGGCACCGATAACAGGTTTCATACAGGTAGCCAAACTTTTTATAGTCATCATTGCCGCTTTGCTCATTATCTCCAGCCTGATCGATAAATCCCCTACTTTATTGCTCTCTGGGCTGGGAGCAATCACCGCCATCTTGTTGTTGATATTTCGTGACACTATTTTAGGCTTTGTGGCAGGTATTCAAATTGCGGCTAATCGTATGGTCAACACCGGTGACTGGATTGAATTACCAAAATACGGTGCGGATGGCACAGTCCTTCAGGTCGGACTAACCACTGTAAAAGTACAGAACTGGGATAACACCATCTCCACGGTCCCCACTTATAGCCTGATAACCGATCCCATGAAGAATTGGCGTGGCATGTCAGAATCTGGCGGGCGGCGCATCAAAAGGTCGCTGTATATTGATGTCAATAGCATTCAATTTTGCGATCAGAAAATGCTGGATGACCTAGGGAAAATTCGTTTTATCAATCAGTATATCGAACACAAGCGGGCGGAGTTGGATGCTTATCACCAGGAACAGAAAATCGATATACAAGATTTACTCAACAGTCGTAGGTTAACCAATATAGGCACGCTTAGGGCCTATCTGATATCTTATTTACGTCACCATCCGCAGGTCAATCAGTCTATGACCCTTATGGTCAGACAAATGCCGCCTACTGAGCTGGGACTACCATTAGAGATCTACTGTTTTAGCACAGACAAAAACTGGGTTAACTATGAAGGAATTCAAGCAGATATTTTTGATCATGCCTTGGCGATACTGCCCATCTTCAGCTTAAGGGCCTATCAACGCGCCAGCGACAGGCCACATTAGCTGACAATGTAGGTTAATTTACAGTCAAAGCATACAAAAACAGGCTAAACAATACCACGCTAGTTATGCCAAAAAAGCCATATTCAACTCGAGTCTTCATCACGTCTTGCTGGTTAGGCTGAGCGATAAAACCCATAATAATACTACTGATCCCTAATACAAATGCGACCAGCGCAAATCCAAAAAGTATCGCGTCACCCCAATTACCCATATTTGTTTCCTATTGTTATAACGGCTGCTGAATCATACCCACAAAAATTTCTCTGCAATTATATACCCAAATGAGGAAAGAAATATAGACTGGTCAGAGACACTAATTATTGGCGTTTTAAACAAAAAAAGTAGTAAATAGTGAGTGTGAATTTTATTGTCTTATGTGTAAATCAAGGTTTCTCAATGGTTTATTTTTTGGCTTGGTACTTGCTTCTCGTTCTTTTAGTCGTCGGGCATATAAACACGTCTTAACCTCGCCTTGACAAACTATTAGGAGAACGCTATGCACAAACTGATTTGCACCAGTCTTTTATTATTAAGCACCACATCTATGGCAGCCAATCAATGCGATGTCGAGTTTGATGGCCAGATTGAACTAGAACAGCACGTCCTGACCATACACACCAAGCAACACAAAAAGGTCATGATCAATCAAGACAAGGTGCTTTTTGTCAATGATCAAAAAATCACCTTAACTGACCGGCAACAGCAACGGGTAAAGGAATATTACGATAGTATCTATAGCGCTGTACCCATGGCTGCGGGCATAGCCTCAGATGCGCTGGCGATGGCCAGTAGTGCCATTAACCAAACCTTCACCAAGTTACTCGGTGCCGATAGTCAGGTCGTAGCGAATGCTGTCGTTCAAATTGATTCGTTAAAAGAAATCTTGCACGATAATTTTTACGCCAAAAACGGTTCTATACGTCTGTATTCCAAACAGTTCCAAGACGGAGAATTTTTTAGTGAAGATTTTACACAAAACTTAGAGCAGGCGATTGAAGGGATCGTTACTCAGTCAATTGGGCAAATTATGGTGTCTCTGGGGACAGAAATGTTATTAAACGGCGGTGATATGGGCGGGTTTGAACAACGGATGGCAACCTTCGGCGACGAAATCGAGCAAAAATTAGAGCACCAGGGAACCGCATTTGAAAAACGCGCTGAACTGTTTTGTGCTAGTTTGGCCAATATAGACCGCATAGAAGAAAAATTGCAAAACGAAATCCCACAACTGGCAGACATGGATGTTCTGCAAGTAAAAAATTACGCAATGTAACCATAAGTAACAATCAATATATGAAGATAAGCATATGCGGTTGTGGTTGGCTAGGCCAACCGCTAGCACAACACCTTAAACACAGTGGTCACAGTATCGTAGCTACTCGTCGTTCAGAAAAAGGCCTACAAGCCCTGGATGAACTCGGTTATAAGGGCATAATCTATAACCTCGGCGAGCCCTTGAACAGCAGTGCTGTGCAGCCACTTTTTTCGTGTGACCTATTGATATTAAATATTCCTCCTGGTCGCAAGTCTATAAACCCAGAGTCTTTTGTCATGCAAATGAAGGACTTGGTAGCCCACGCTAATAGCTGCGGCATCAAAAACATTATCTTTATCAGCACAACCTCGGTATATGGCAAACAAACCGTTCAAGTGACCGAGCAAACAAACGTACAGCCAAATACCGATTCAGGCCTTGCTCATATCCTTATCGAACAAAGTGTTTTTGAATATTTTGAAAAACGCGGAACTGTAATTCGACTAGCGGGTTTAGTGGGTAGTGGCAGACATCCTGCAAAATTTCTGGCCGGCCGTGTTGACTTAAAAAATGGTGAGCAAGGAGTCAACCTTATCCACCAGCAAGATGTGATTAGGGCGATTGCGCAGATTATTGAAAAAAAAATTTGGGGAGTAACCCTTCATCTTGCCGCGAATGAGCACCCCAGCAGGGAGGAATACTATCGCTGGGCGGCAGTGAAATTAGCGCTGCCAGAGCCACAGTTTGCACCATCAGGGCCCCTGACGGGCAAATTTATCGACGCCAGTTGGACCTTACAAAAACTCGGTTTGAAACTGCTATATCCAAGCCCTTTTGATATGTTGGATTAGTTAGTCGTCAGTAAATTATCCATAAAAAAGCCGTGCCCCCTGGCGCTCACTTTCATTCTATTATCTGTATTAATAATTTAATAAAAAAGCCAAGGGGCTGCTTGGCTTTTTGACAGGATACAAAGACATCAACCAATAAGGGCAGTACCAAAATATTTTAGCGCCACTGTGTTGATAAATATCAATAACAAAATCACGGGAATAAAGGTCCCCACGGAAAAATTCACATATTTTTCAAACCAGCTTTTGGCAAACTTAGGGGCACCCTTGTCCAGCTCAGCGTTGAAATTGGCTTTTTTCCAGCGGTAGATAACAAAGAGACAAATCAGTAGGCCGTTGAACGGCAATATAGTGTCATAAAATACGTCTATGATGACGTCAAACACCGATTTGCTTTGTCCCGCATAGCTAACGAACTCAGTAAAAAAGCCAATTAGCCCAAAAGAGGTGGCGGCAATAATCGCCATCACGACTAACAGCAAGCCCAATATCCCCAGAGATGTCTTACGGCTCAGCTTTTTTTCGTCCATCAAGGCTGCTACAGGCACTTCAAAAATAGAAACCAGTGAGGTGATAGCCGCAAAAAACACCAATAAGAAAAACAAGCTCGCCACTACACTTGCTCCAGCAAAGCCGATATTAACTTGTAGGGCCAGAAATATTTTTGGCAAGAAAGTAAAGATCATGCCCACTGAAGAGTCACTCAAATCTGCCGTATTGGTGTTGGGATTAAATGAAAATACAGCGGGTAGGATCAGCAGGCCAGCGATAAAGGCCACAGCCGTGTCCAGTAATGCCACCAGCTTAGCAGAGCCTGGAACGTCACTGCTATCATCCAGGTAAGACCCATAGGTGATCATGATACCCATTCCCAGCGATAGGGAGAAAAAGGCTTGTGACAAGGCTGCACTGACAACAGTGGCATCTATTTTGCCAAAATCCGGGATCAAATAGTATTTTACACCCTCAATGGCGTTATCCAGGGTCAGTACAAAGATCACCAACCCAACTAACATGACAAACAAGGCCGGCATCATCAGTTTTGCCGCCTTTTCAATGCCCTGTTTAACACCACCCTGGAGGATTAGATACACCACCAGCAATACGGCTAACATATAGTAAAAAAGATCATAACCATTGATAAAGGTGCCAAAGGTACCTGGGTTAGCCAATACATCTAAATTACCTATAACACACTGCACCAGATAACCGAAGATCCAGACAGTCAACACCAGGTAAAAGACCGCTATCATAAAAGGCGTGATAATAGATAACCAACCCGCTAGCTTCCAATGGCGCTCGCCGCCTGTCAGATTGCTATATGCCCCCAGGGGATCTTTGCGGCTATGGCGCCCTACAGACATCTCTGCCAACATAACCGGCAGACAGACAAAAGCCACGAAAATAGCGTACATCAGCAGGAAGGCCCCGCCTCCATTTTTGGTTGCAGCAACAGGAAAACCCACCATATTGCCGATACCTACAGCAGACCCTGCTGCTGCTAGAATAAAACCTAATCGAGATCCAAACTGTTCGCGAGGCGCACCCATAGTGTCATCCTTTATTATTTTTATATTTAGGAGCGGATATTAACAGCAGATAATTAAAAAGTCTTCGCTCAACCGCGAACAAGGAGTAAACCAAACGACGTGAAATATTTACAAAGATGTAACATTCGCTACTTTACCAGGGTATAGACTTGCCATCCCAGTCGACGTAATGGGGTCCGTCTTGGGCATGTAACTGCGCTAATTGGCCCAGTAAGCAGTTCACGGTGAATTGCACAGTAAACAATTTCCCCCTGGCCACATTGGCCTGAAATGGCTTAGACAGCTCAGTATCAACTGTGCCAGGATGATAACAGACCAATGCCAGATTGCTGATCCGCCGCTGGTATTCAATCTGCGCCGTTTTAATCAACATATTAAGCGCTGCTTTACTGGCGCGATAGCCATACCAACCTCCCAGCTGGTTGTCCGTAATACTGCCTACCCGGGCACTAAAAAAAACCACCTTGACTGGGAACTCCCTGGACACCAAAGGCTCGATATATTTTAACCAAATACCCGGCAATACCGCATTAGTAAAAAAATAACCACTGAGTTTACTCACTGACAAGTCTTCCAGACGTTTCTCTGGTTTTAGAGCAACATCGTTTTCTGTCGTACCGTGCAATACGCCAATACAGCAAACTATCAGACTAAAACGTTGTGGCTGTTGCGTTAATTTTTTACAATAATCTGCCACTTCTTGCTCATCGCTATAATCAATTTGAGCATACTCAACTCCTTCTACTGACTGTGTTGGCAATGATCTAGATACGCCATGCACAGTGGTAAAATCGGAACTGCAGCTAAGCTGACGTACTAACTCTTGACCAATTCCACCATTGGCCCCTATGACTAAAGCATCAGGTTTTTTTATCATTTTGCATTATCCTTAACCAAGTTTACTATTGGTTAACAGCTAAGAGTGGGTGAGCTTTAGCTCAGATTTTGTAGCAATCACTTGCTATCGAGCATTAAAATCATGCGCCTAAAAATGAGTTTACACCCTTTCCTGCGACCGAAATAAAACTGCCTTGAGGGTAATGCCCTGTTAACAGTCGAATAATTATATTACGCAGCTAGGACATAAATAGATTAGTGTCCAAATAATTTTATTGCATGCCTGTCTTGAACATCTCTCAATACGTAATCCCCCCTCCCTTAAGTATGTTACTGGGGTAACACCTGAGAAACATACTTTAACGGGTAATCTTCCCCGGTGCCTTGGAGCAGAATTTATACCATAGAAACCGTCAAATGGGCATTTTTTGACTATGGGGGGCAGATAAATAATCAAACTTGCAAGCAAGCTTATACCCAAGCGGCCACGCTAAGAGGTTCAGCTTAATTTTGAAGAGGATAAAAAACTCTCACTATCAGTAACTGATACCACTCCACATTAATATTTACTCACTGAGCGAACGATAATATTTACTTAACCAGAGTGAAAATATTTCCGGTCTACTGATAAAGCGTAAGCAAATTTAGCATCGCCCTTCGGGAAGGCGCTGGCAAGGTCCATCGCTGTATTATAACGTCTATGAAGGCAATCAGCATTCCTTCGATGTTACGCTTTGCTATGAAACTTGCCAGCGCCTTGTGAGTTGATCACATATCAAGGAGCAATGGTATTACGTAGCGCTCAGCACATTTAATATTATGACTATGAGGCAAAAATCTATCGTCAGAATTACGGTGCCAACAGCCCACAAAATCAAGACGGCTATAGGAGAGTCGCTTAAACATGGCCAAGTTTAAGCAAGATTTTGCCCGTCACCTGAAGAAAAACGAGTTCATAGATTATTCAAACCAGTTACCTTGTATCGGTAAGCTGAACAATAAAGGGGCCATCATTAGATAGTTGGCCCGGTTTTGTTCACACCGTACATTTTGCATATAGACTTTTTTCCAAGGATCGTTGATAAGCCACAGTGTTTTTCCTACCACTGCTATTCCTTCAATAGATGCGTTATCCATTAACTCCCACTTTTCACATCCCTCAGTAGACATTACAGGCGCCTGAAATACCAGGCTAACGATGCGGGTTTCCTGACTCCTGGTCAGATCAATGATCCACAGTGTTTCATCATTTCGAGCAGCCGCTAGCAGATAGCTTTTCTCTCCATATTGGTAAAAATCCAGACCGTTGATTGGGTGATTACCCTGTTTAAATTTCGGCAACTTTACTTCGGTGTCCACAAGAGGAATAAAGTCGTTTGTCTGCCAAAAATCATCGGTCAGGATGGTAGAAAAGATACGGGCATTACTCTTGCTGTCTTTCTCTAGTGCCAAATAAAGGGTGCGATCCGTGCCCAGAGCCAGTCCCTCGATACCATCATTGGGGAAATTACCCACCATGAATGATGATGCAAACTGCACAGGTCGTGTATTAGTCATCAGTACTGTGCCGTCATCTTGTATTTTCAGCCTCACCAACAGGGTAGGAAAATCGGTGGACCCGGTATTGGCGTATTTTTGCCGACAACGACCACTAAGTTGCCCCTGACTACTGGCGTCCTCGGTTATAGTGAAAAACACCCCCGATTCCTGAGGATCGGCCACTAAGGCTTCCAAGTCGGGATTTGTTGCCAGGTAGTCACCAAAACACCCGAATTTTATGTGCTCAGCCAAGATCATAGGCATATTTTGGGGAGTCAGTTTAGCGCCCTGTGCCTCTATGGCTCGCAAGCGCAATCGCTGTGAAGGATGAGCGCTTCTATCGCTCAGGGTCATCAATTGGCCATTCCAGTGTGTCAGCCCCGATGTTTGCGGATCGCGCATCACCTGACCATTTGGCTCGGTTATCCATTGCCCCTTAAGGACCACGCTATCGATAGCGGGTGAAACATCACGGTAACTATTGCTACATGCCAACAAACTCGTCAACATCCCGATTAAAAAAAATAACTTAATTTTCATATATTTCCTACGCTAACCTAAAGATAATGTATTTTGACTGCGTCATCCGCCTTAATAATAGTTATGGATTATGACAACTATTATGGCCGCAGCAATTGCGCTAATTTGGCTAATAACAAGCAGAATCAGTTCAGTATGCCAGGATCCACAGCCAAAATATGAGGTTCGTCACTATGCCATCAGTTGTTACCTGCTGTTAAAATGCGGTTTACCTGTAAATTCAGTTGCCAAACACAGGCTTGATGGTAAAAGCATAATGATAGTCACGCCAGGGTAAGGTGTATTTAAACAGCGGCGGTGTACCCCAGGAATCCGTACCGGCTACTCCCCTTTGCTTATAATCGATGTTGATAAATAGCCTGTCGCGGGTTGGCAGCTCGTGGGGGTGTAAGCCTTTTTTTTCAAATTGTTCATAATCATGCACATCAAAACGCTGGGCACCAAATCCAAGTTCCGGCGCCCCCAAAAATGCCAAGCCTAACCCCTGACTATTGGTAAAACTCACTCTGCGCACATCACTTCGGTAACCATTTTCCTGTGGACGAACATAAGGAAAATACAATTCATCAACCGACATGGCATACTTGCCAACCTGGGCAGAGTGTTTTCTGTCCCAATAATTTTCATGGGGACCGCGACCAAACCAGGCTACTTGGGCAAACTCTTGGGGCATCTGCAGCAAACTGCCAATTCTGGGTAACGCACTTTGGAATCGATGAGGGGCCGCATAAAACCAGATATCCAGGTTTACACTGCCATCACCTGAAACAAGATAAGTAGTGAGATAACGGCTTTCTACCTCCGGCAGATAGTGCTCTGTTTTCAGCTCAATTTGGCCATTTTCCAGAGTTTGCCAGTCACAAGCGACTAACTGGCCATGTTGCCCCGCCAATTTCCACACCTGGGCGCGCTGGGGGAAACCTTCACCAAAATCGTTATCTGTCGGCGCCCGCCAAAACTCAGGACGAATGGCAGCCAGTAACATATCCCGCTGTTCAATTTGATAAGCACTGAGTAAGCCGCTGGTTAAATCGAATTGGATATTTGTCCCTGGGGTACTTAAGGTCAAAAACTGCGCACTTTTCTCGACCACCCTTATAGAGTGGGATGAGGGACTATGATTGCCTTCGCTGCTCATCAGCACCTTGTTATCAATAGGCAATTGGCTGCGGGCAATAACCATCCCTAAGGGGAACATGTCACTGGTCTGTTTGTTGATAAACTCAAAATTGACAAAATACTCAAGCCCGGGTTGCAGTTCCAACTGCCAGTGTAAATCCACTACTAGCCTAGATTGAGGGCCAACGAATAGCTCGTCCAGCTTGCCACTGAGTACCGTTTCACCCTCGGCCTGGATTTGCCAGTGCAGGGCAACATCAGACAAATCGGTAAAATAGCGTTTATTGTGGATATTAACTTGCGCCCTGGCTAAATCAGCCGCCGAGACAGCCATATATTGATACACGGCCTGTACTTCAAAAGCATGGGGATTGGGAGTGCGATCTGCCGCCAAAACACCATTGGCACTGAAGTTACCATCGTGATGCATCCCTGGTGTTTCCATGTCCCCACCGTATCCCCAATATGCCTGACCATCATCCGTGCTTAGTGCAAAGGTTTGGTCTACCCAGTCCCAAATAAAACCACCTTGTAGCAACGGGTATTTTTCTATCACCTGCCAATAATCCACCAAATTTCCCAGACAATTACCCATTGCATGCCCGTATTCACATAAAATGAGTGGGCGAGTTTCCCCTAGCTCAGCATAATGTTCCAGTACCGAGATGGGCGCGTACATCTGGCTATACATGTCGGTATGTCGACGCAGTTGTGCTTGTTCTGACATCACTGGCATGGATGTTCTATCTTTTAACCAATCATATAGTGCTTCAATATTTGGCCCATCCCCGCTTTCATTACCAATTGACCAAATAACAATAGAAGGATGATTTTTATCCCGCTGGTACATGTTTTCTACACGATTTATATAAGCGCTACGCCAGGTTGGCATATTCACCATATGGCCAGCAGGATCATAAGATATTGGCTGATTCGCCGCCCCTATGCCATGAGACTCAATATTGGCCTCATCGACCAGATACATACCATATTGATCGGCAAGCTCGTACCAATAAGGATCGTTAGGGTAATGGGCGGTGCGCACCGCATTGATATTAAATTGTTTGAGCAATTGCATATCTTTAAGCATGGACTCACGGCTGAGCACATGGCCAGTGACGGGATCATGTTCATGACGATTGACACCTTTGAACAATACCGCCTGGCCATTGATTAAAACGTTGCCATTTTTAAGTTCACTGGTGCGAAAACCGATCCTGGTGTGAATAAACTGGATAGCCTGGCCCTGGGGATCGAGTAAACGAAGATGCAGATCATACAGGTGTGGCGATTCAGCATTCCAGGCTAAAACCTGCCCCACATCTTTATGTAAAATAATGGATTGTTCACTTTGTGTAGTCAAGGTAGCGATTTGCAGGGTTTGTGCCAACAGAACCTGGTGCTTGGTGTCTTGCACGGTAATTTGCAGACAGTAACCTTCCTGGGCGGCGATATGGTGATTTTTGATAACCCCGCTAAAATCAAATATGCCGTTTTGGTAACTATCATTTAAAGTACTGTTGGCGTGAAAATCCCGGATCCGCACTTTAGGCGTGGCGTAAAGATAAACATCCCGTTCAATGCCACTTAAGCGCCACATGTCCTGCAATTCAAGGTAGGTGCCATCACACCAGCGATACACTTCCAGGGACACAGTATTATTGCCGGATACAAGATAGGGGGTGATATCAAACTCAGCAGGGGATTTTGCGTCCTGGGAATAGCCGACCTTATGTTCATTTATCCATACATAAAAGGCCGATTTAACAGCACCAAAATAGATAAAAATCTGTTGTCCCTGCCAATCTTTCGGCAGGGTAAACTCTCGTTTATATGAGCCTACAGGGTTGTACTGTTCAGAAACCTCACCCGCCACGGGGCAATCCGTAAAGTCAACGCGCATATTGATATAGTTCGCCGCACCATACCCCTGCAACTCCCAATTGGCAGGCACGTCAATTTTCTTCCAGGCGCTGGTATCATAATCACACCGGTAGAAATCTGTGGGCCGCAAACGGGGATCCTCAACCCAGTTAAAATCCCAACGGCCATTTAGCAGCATATAATTGGACGCGGTCCAAGGCTCACTTGTGTAAGCCGTTTGTGCCTGGTTGAAGGTGTAAAAAGACGCCCTTGGCTGCTCCTTGTTTACGGCGAAGACGGTGGGATTTTGCCAATCGTGAAGAGCGGGGCTTTGCTGGGATTTATGCATAGTGAACAAGTCTATATTAACGCGACAACGGCTATGGACAAACGCCCAAACACACCGCAACACAGGGTTACAAAATGTGCGGTAAAGGGGCGTTTTCACTTTCTTCCCGCACGGAGGGATCACCTGCCAGGCAATACTAGTATTTATACTATTTATTTTATACGGCGTAAATGGCCAGTGAAAAATCAGCCCGGCTAGCAAGCTCTGACAAGGGGCATTAATAAACACGATCCGCAGGTATTACCCCCGAACAGTCAGGTCGCAAGATCAGTGAAAGTCTGCCCCTGAGTGATACAGCGCCTGAGATGAAAAAAGACATTTAGCCCGTAAAATAGCCTGATCATGTACCAACACCCATGCCTTTTTAGTCACGGGAAGACTACCTGAGCACCAGCATTATCTGCTCTCTCACAAAACCTTGTGATAAATAACTCTATCCATTTGCCATTGTGACTAGACCGCGCCGAGGCAAACAGCGACAATATTGTTCACGCTTTAAAATCGATAAAGGTAAAGATGTCTGAATTGTCTTTTAAAATTGGCCTGTTTTACGGCTCCACGACCTGCTATACCGAGATGGCAGCTGAGAAAGTTCAGGCTGCCCTTAACCACCTCTTTGCCTCTGAAGTGGTGCAGTTATTTAACATCAAGGATGTTTCTTTACGCCAGGCAGAGCAGTTTGATGTACTGATTTTTGGTATTTCCACCTGGGATTTCGGCGAGTTGCAGGAAGACTGGGAATCCTGCTGGCAAGATATTAGTACATTGGATCTCACAGACAAAACCGTGGCCTTATTCGGTTTGGGTGACCAACTTGGTTACAGCGACTGGTTTCAGGATGCCTTAGGTATGCTGCATGATGAAGTGCTGCCCCTGGGTTGCCACATTATCGGTTACTGGCCCAATCAAGGCTATGATTTCGCCGAGTCCAAAGGGCTAACTGCGGATAATAGCCACTTTGTCGGTTTGTCACTGGATGATGAAAATCAATATAATGAGACCGAACAACGTATTAGCACCTGGACCGAGCAGTTACTGCTCGAACTGGATAATTTGACGAATTGAGTCTGCCCGACACCCCTAATTCGAGATTGCATCGGCCCTATTACCGTAACGGTCCTGAGCACCGAGGCGGAGCCGATGTCAGCTTTGGGGACATCGTTAAAATTTTTGGTTTTCCCTCTGTGGATATAGGTAAGTGGGTGACCCGCGAGGAGCAACAAATCGCCGCTAACCTTTTTTTCGATGCCTTGTGTGATCTGATGGACATATTGCAAGTGCCTGAATCGGTGATTTCGCTCAATGGCACCTTGTCACTGGCTTTTGGTACCGGGGGACGCAAACATAGCTGTGCCCATTATGAATCCAGTCGTAAGCGCCTGGCGCTAGCCAAAAACGCCGGAGGGGGAGCTTTAGCTCATGAATGGTTTCATGCCTTCGATCACCACATCTGTGCCAAATTATTCCGTGATGCCCAGCCAGGTAATTTTGCTTCCCAATTATGGTTGGATGATTACGAAATGCTGCCACATCCGTTAAATAGTAAGCTTAATACCTGTTTTGAAACTATTTTTCTTGAGCAGCACAAAACCGGTGCTAACACCTATTTCCTGACCAGTGCCAAGGTCGATAAAAGCATGAAAATTTATTACTACGCACGCCCTGAAGAGCTTGCTGCACGTGCATTTGAAGCATTTATTGAAGATCAGGCGTTACGTAACGCTTTTCTGGTCCAAGGCAGCATAAAAAGCCCCGAAGTCATGCTGGGGATCTACCCTAAAAAACACCATAGACAAATATTAGGACAGAACTTTGTGGATTATTTTCGCTATTTGGGGCAGGCTATATACTCGAGTCATTTAAAAGATGTTTAAATATAAATGTGAAAAGCAGCACTTTTCATTAACATTATTGCTAAGATTTAGTTAATTAGTGGATGCTCTTGAGTAAAACTGCCTTTATACTAGGCGAATTCGTTATCAACAATTTGGCGACAGATACAAATGAAAAGAAAAAAGCACGGCTCCTCAGATGATGAAGCAACAATAGATATGACTCCCATGTTGGACATAGTGTTCATCATGTTGATTTTCTTCATTGTTACTACCTCCTTTGTTAAAGAAAAAGGTTTGGATGTGTCACGTCCAAAAGATACAAACACTCCTCCTCCTAAGACTAATGTGAAGTCCTTGGCTATTCGTGTGGAGCAGGATGGTACTATTGTCATGAATAACCGTGATGTAGACATACGCCGTATCATAGCCAACATTCAAAGTTTCCTGGCTGAAAACAACACCGATAGTGCTGCCGTTCAGGCGCATCCAAAAGCTAAACATGGCGTAGTCACTGAAGTGATTAACCAAGCAAAAGAAGCGGGTATTGCTAACATATCAGTACTGGTTTCTAAATAATCGATCTACCTCGCTTACGCGAGCAAAATCAAAAACGCCATCAATCGATGGCGTTTTTTTTGTGATTAAATAAAAATGCAGACCGATACTGTTATTCAAGATCCAATGGTTCTGGAGATAAAATGATACCTGTACTATCGGCATAGATATGATCACCAGGGAGAAAAGTCACCCCGCCAAAATTTACCGCAACGTCAATCTCGCCTACTTCCTGATCATCTGCGCTAACCGGTATAGAGGCAATAGCATGGATGCCAACATTAATTTCCTCCAAATCATCCACTTCGCGAACGCTGCCGTAACAGACAATACCTTCCCAGCCATTATCCATAGCAATCTGCGCAGCATTGGAGTCGATTAAAGCACGGCGCATTGAACCCCCGCCGTCAATTAACAGGACTTTACCTAAGCCCGGTTGTTCCAGAGTCTTTAACACTAGTCCTTTGTCTTCGAAACACTTAATAGTCGCAATTTCACCACCGTAAGAAGGACGCCCACCGAAGCTTACGAACATAGGTTCGACAACATCCACGCTATCGGCAAAAAGATCGCACAATTCAGAAGTATTATAATCCATAACATATCCCCGTGATTAGGTTCGCTCTCAGTATACTGCTAGGCGAAGGCAATGCCACTACTAATCTGTCCCAGGTAAAGCAATCCTTAAGTAAGGTGATAACCTCTTCACAGATTGTTCTTTAATCTGCCACCTAAGCTTCATTTCCCTTGACTACCCTAGAATTAAGTGCGTATTTGGAGATAGGTATTGAAAACGCTGACGCAAACAGATATACCATTATTCTATTGGCTATTTAACCTTACCGCTCGGCGTAATTGTCGATGGATAATCTGGCTATCCAGATCCGGTGATGGCCATCTATACCTGCTACTTGGTTTGTGCCTGTGGTTATTTGAAACGAATCATAACGCACTCTTTTTATATTCTGCACTGCTGGCCTATAGTCTTGAGCTGCCACTTTACCTGGTGCTCAAAAAGTGTCTACAACGCACCCTTCCCCCTGATCTGTTTCACAACGTCACACAGCAGCCGCCTTTTTTATGGCCTCGTTGATCTCCGCTTTTTATTCCTCAACATTTTTATTTGTGTATCTCTGGGTCAGCATTGTCAGACTGTCCCGGATAATGTTGGGGGTACATTATCCGAGTGACATAATAGCCGCTGCTGCTTTGGGCCTGAGTATGTCTTATTTTAGTTTGGCATTACTGTAAAGGGTATTGATATATGAAAATCCTGCATGGAGTACAAGGCACGGGTAATGGTCATATAACGCGAGCCAGAGTCATGGCCGAGGCTTTTTCCCAGCGCCCAGATGTACAAATAGATTATGTATTTTCAGGGCGAGATAAAACACCATACTTTGATATAAAAGTCTTTGATCATTACCAAACCTACCGTGGCCTGAGCTTTAAAATCCAAGGCGGGAAAATCAGTAAATATACCACCTGCAAAGCTGCCAATATCCCTGAATTAGTGCGTGACATTAAAAGCTTGTGTATCAGTGACTACGATCTAGTCATCAATGATTTTGAACCCGTCAGTGCCTGGGCAGCAAAGTTCAGTCATACCCCCTTTATTTCTATCAGTCACCAGGGAGCATTTAAGCATCCCATCTCTCAACATACCCGCACATTAATTGACCGCGCTATTACCAAGTATTTTGCGCCCACTGGTATACAGCTTGGTGTGCACTGGTATCACTTTGGCTGTTCGATCATGCCGCCCTTTATTAATGCCCAGGAGTCGAGGGGCGCCCGAGGCCACCAATATTTGGCGTACTTGCCATTTGAAGACCTGGATGATATCGATACCCTGCTCGACCCGCTCGCGGAATACGAATTCGTTTGCTTTCATCCTAATGTAACGACCCAGCATAAGACGGGACATATTACCTGGTGCCATCCGGCAAAAGATAAATTTGCTCGAATAATGCAAAATTGTTCAGGCGTTATAGCCAATGGCGGCTTTGATCCCGCCAGTGAGTGCCTGCATTTTGGTAAGAAATTATTGATAAAACCACTTTTCGGTCAATTTGAGCAGCTTTGTAATACCAAAATACTGGTTCAGCTCAGACTTTGCCTTATACCAATCCACCTTAATATCTACCCACTCAGCGATCAATAATATCTGCTTAATAGGGATGTGAATTTCCACGGTCTACTGATAAAGCTGAAGCAAATTTAGCATCGCCCTTCGGGAAGGGCTGACAAGCTCCCTAGCTGCATTATAACGTCTATGAAGGCAACCAGCATTCCTTCGGCATTACGCTTTGCTATGAAACTTGCCAGCACCTTCTGAGTTGATCACATATCGAGGAACAATGGTATTAGTATGTCTGTATTAGATGGCGACATTGTCGAAGACTGGTTGAAAATGCCAGCCAACGAGCCCATCAAATTTCCACAAAATCCGACGATCCTTATCGATTGGTTATTAGCCAGGGACTGGCAGTCGGTGGATAAACTCTGTGAGCAGTTATGGCAAAACGTCCACTTTTTTCCTTCCCTGGCAGCTCAACTGGACAACCTCTCTTGCTCCCCGCGGTCAAAAGCATAAATTATAACACTTAGGCCGAGCCTAATACTTTGCATTTCAGGCCGGTAATGACATCATATACCACATGTCTGTATGCTGAGAAATGAGATGCGTCCCACCCATAGAAACGTCATGATTTTATGCGGATTATTATCCGTATTTTGCCTGCAAGGCTGTGGCCAAAAAAAACCACTTTATTTACCCCAAAGCGCCCAAAGCAATCAGTCTGGCGATTTGCGCCAGCCAACCGTTACCCCACAAAGAGAGCAATAATATGGATTATTTCGGTTATAAAGGTCAACAACTATGGGCGGAAGAGGTGTTATTAGCCGATATTGCCAAGCAGCACGGCACCCCCTGTTATGTATACTCCCGAGCAACAATAGAACGTCATTGGCATGCATTTGATCAAGCAGCAGGCACCCATCCTCATCTGGTCTGTTATGCAGTAAAAGCCAATGCCAATCTTGGGGTGTTGAGCATTCTTGCTAAGTTAGGCTCAGGTTTTGACATTGTCTCTAGTGGGGAATTACGTCGCGTACTTAAAGCGGGCGGGGATCCTGCCAAGGTGGTATTTTCCGGCGTGGGTAAAACAGAAGAAGAAATCGCTCTGGCTCTGGCGCATAACATCAAATGTTTCAACGTCGAGTCCCCTGCTGAATTGGATCGTATTAGTCAGGTTGCCGTTAGCCAAAACAAAATTGCGCCTATATCAATTCGGGTCAATCCGGATGTTGACGCAAAAACTCACCCCTACATCTCCACCGGTCTTAAAGACAATAAATTTGGCATAGAACGGGAACAAGCCGTGGCTGTCTACCTTCACGCTGCATCATTACCGAACCTAGAAATAAAAGGCATTGACTGTCATATTGGCTCTCAGTTAACCGAAGTCGCCCCTTTTATTGATGCCTTAGACAAATTATTGGTATTGATTGATGAGCTGGCCATAGAAGGCATCCACCTTTCTCATCTCGATGTAGGCGGCGGTTTAGGGGTAACCTATAAAGACGAAACCCCACCCCATCCGATCGAATACACTCAGGCTATTGCCGAACGGATGGAAGGTCGTAATAAACTTATGCTGATTTTTGAACCGGGTCGAGCAATCATGGCAAACGCCGGCGTATTGCTCACCAAAGTTGAATTTTTAAAGCAAGGAGCAGAAAAAAACTTTGCCATAGTCGATGCTGCAATGAACGATTTAATCCGTCCTGCATTATATTCCGCCTGGCAGAATATTATTCCACTCGATAGAGCCTTGGATCGCGAGCCAGCAGTCTATGATGTAGTAGGTCCAATCTGCGAAACCGGCGATTTTATTGGTAAGTCCCGGGAGTTGAATATAGCTGCCGGTGATTTCCTGGCCGTCAGAAGTGCCGGTGCATACGGTTTCGCCATGGCTTCAAATTATAATAGTCGCTGTAAAGCCCCTGAAATAATGGTTGATGGTACACAGTCCGTAGTCGTCAGAGAACGTGAAAAAGTTGAGGACCTATGGCGCGGTGAATCCACTTTACCTTAAAGTAAGCTCTGGGGAATGTCTCGCTTTTGACAGTTAATTCTTATGGGCTTTATCAAAGGCATGGTCAGTTATGTTACGAAATGATATAACCTAATTATAGATGTTTGGTTCAGGGCGTAATTTCCCTTCAAACAATAGATTTTTCAAGTAAGTAGCAAACATGCAAGTTCAGTTTTCTAAAATGCACGGCTTGGGCAATGACTTTGTCGTTATCGATAATGTTACCCAAAATGTATTTTTTACCAAAGATAAAATCAAACAATTAGCGGATCGCAACTTCGGTATCGGTTTTGACCAAATGTTGCTGGTTGAGCCGCCTTACGATCCGGAGCAGGACTTTCACTATCGGATTTTTAACGCCGATGGCTCAGAAGTATCACAATGTGGTAACGGGGCACGCTGCTTCGCCCGTTTTGTGAAGATGAAAGGCCTAACTAACCGCAACAAAATTGTCGTTAGTACCAAAGCGGGACGCCTAGTGCTCTATCATGAGCGGGATGGCCAGATAACAGTGAATATGGGTGTGCCTGTGTTTGAACCGGCCTTGATACCTCTTATCGCCAACAAACAAGAAAATATCTATATTATCCGTGCCCAGGAGCAAACCTTTTTTTGCGGAGCCGTGTCCATGGGTAATCCTCATTGTGTCCTGTTGGTAGATGATGTGGCGACTATTGATGTCAATGGCATCGGCCAACTACTCGCCGGGCACGAACGCTTCCCTGAAGGTGTCAATGTTGGTTTTATGCAGATCATCAACTCAGGCCATATAAAATTGCGGGTATTTGAGCGAGGGACGGGTGAAACCCTTGCTTGTGGTAGTGGAGCTTGTGCGGCCGTTGCCATTGGGCAAATGCAAAACAAACTTGGCAAAGACGTCACTGTGGATTTGCCAGGCGGCAGCCTTAAAATCCGCTGGCAAGGGCCAGATAATATATTAAAAATGACGGGCAACGCAGAACACGTTTTTGATGGAAGTATAATGTTATGAATGATACATCTGGTCAGCAAAAAAACTCTCTCAATACCGCTCCTTCCTTAGCAATTTCAGACGTTCTGACTGAAGATGAGGTGACAAAGTATTTACTCACCCATCCAGAATTTTTCGCCATTCATCCCCAACTGCTCGAGCAGTTGGAAATCCCGCATAGCCACAAGGGCACCGTCTCACTGGTGGAGCGCCAAAGTGAGCAATTTCGTCATAAAGTGAGTCAGTTAACCAACAAGTTAAGCCAGCTCATCGCCATCGCTAAAAAAAATGAAGAAATTTATCATATTTATGCCGATCTTAATCTACGCATATTACGCTGTACCGACATCAGCACAGTACAAGCGGTACTCGCTGAAGTCATGCAAAAACAGCTAAACCTTTCCTCGGTCGCTCTTAGACCCTGTAAAGGGGTTTTTTCCTTACCTGAGATTCAGCGTAAGTTTTTCTATGAGAAACGATTTAAAGAAAATACTTTCTTTTTCGGGCGGTTAAGTGAACACGAAAAGAAACTGCTGTTTAACGATCAGGAAGCCGAATCCGTGGCATTACTGTCACTTGGCCCACAGGGTGAATTAGGTATATTGGCCATTGGCAGTAAAGATCCCGGACATTTTAATCCAGAGATAGACACCTTGCTTATCACACAATTACAACAATTCCTCAGTATATTGCTACCCAAGCTTCTGGCTTATTAGTGATGTTGCAGCCAGATCTGCAGCCCTGGATGGTCAAGTATTTTGACCATCTAAAATATGAGCGCAACCTGGCCAGCAAATCCATCGAAAACTATCAGCGCCAGCTCAGCGTCGTCATCGCGCAATTGAGCATTGCATCCTGGTCGGAGCTTAAGGTTGACGATGTGCGCCAGATACTCAATCACGCCAGACGCCAGCATCTCAGCCCCAGAAGTATTGCCCTTAGATTGTCCGCCCTGCGCACCTTTTGCACTTACCTGGTGAACCAGAAGGTTTTGACCAGTAATCCTGCCAAAGCACTGCAGGCTCCCAAAGCCGGCCGACCACTACCCAAGCAACTTAATGTAGATGAAATGCACCAGCTACTGGAATTCAAAGATGATTCATTGCTAGCGTTACGTGATAAGGCCATGCTGGAATTAACCTACAGCTGTGGCCTGCGCCTATCAGAATTGGCCGAGCTTAACTTAACAGATATCAGTGCTGATAATCAGTTGCGGGTAATGGGCAAAGGTAGCAAAGAACGTATTTTACCCATAGGAAAAATTGCCCGGGCCAGCCTTAGCAAATGGTTGGGGGTACGCGGTGCCTTGGCACGACCAGATGAACAAGCCCTGTTTTTAAGTAAACACCTAAGGCGTATCAGCACCAGGCAAATTGCTAAAAGAATGCAGTTGTGGGCCAAACATCAACAGCTGGATCAGCATGTTAACCCACATAAACTACGACATTCTTTCGCTACACATTTGCTAGAATCCAGCGGTGACTTACGTGGTGTGCAAGAATTGCTGGGCCATGCTAATTTATCTACTACCCAGATTTATACCCATTTGAATTTCCAACATCTTGCCCAGGTATATGATGGGGCGCACCCTAGAGCAAAACGCCGCAAATAAGGTCAGCTAACAGGAACACATAACGCCACATGATATTTTATCGTCAACTACAAAAAATTACCGCCATGAGTTTTGATCTCGATGACACCTTGTATGATAACCATCCTTTGATACTCAAGGCAGAACAAAAATTACTGGCTTTTTTGCAGCAACACAGTCCCGGGACAGCTACAGACACCCAATATTGGCGGCAACATAAGCTGGCGGTACTTGATGCCCATCCTCAACTGCACAGCGATATGGGCCTATTACGCAGAGAAACCCTGACCCAAGGTCTAACCGAGTTGGGTCACAAAGGCCTCCAGCTGGATCAGGCAGTAGATGATGCTTTCGCCTTTTTCTACCACCAGCGCAGCGACTTCAAAGTAAGCAGTGAGGTATGTAACATACTGGATAGCTTAGCCGCTCGCTTACCGCTGGTGGCGATCACTAATGGTAATGTTAATCTGGACCAAATTGGCATTGGCGATTACTTTGAGAAAAGTTTTCATGCCAGTCTCGACTTGCCTATGAAACCGGCGAGCAATATGTTTAATGCTGCCCAACAATTCCTGCAACGCCCAGCGAGTGAGATATTGCATGTAGGCGACGATTTGCAAAAAGATGTACACGGAGCAAAGCTAGCTGGCTTTAGCTCTGCTTGGTATGCATGCAATCGCGCTATGTGCTTGAAAAACGAACCTGTAGGCCTAGTACCTGACATTCAACTGACGAGCCTGGATGAACTTTGTACCCTGCTCTAGCCTGGACACATTAAATTTCACCCAAAACCATTGGCGTTAAGGCTAGCCGGCAACAATGCAGCGTCAAGGGAGACGGATAGATTAGTCTTCCAGTACATTTTGCCGCATGGTTTTACAGGGATGTGGACAACTGGGTTTACCCACTATCTTGGCGGGTACGCCGGCCACAGTAACATGCGCAGGCACGTTATCCAGTACTACACTGCCGGCACCTACTTTTGCCCCCTGACCTATCTCGATATTGCCTAAAATCTTGGCTCCCGCACCTATCATCACCCCCTGGCGAACTTTAGGATGGCGGTCACCGGATTCATTACCCGTCCCCCCAAGCGTCACCGATTGCATGATGGACACGTTATCTTCGATCACCGCTGTTTCTCCTACTACAATGCCGGTAGCATGATCAAACATCACACTTTGCCCTATATAAGCAGCGGGATGAATATCCACTGACAGCACCTCAGAGCTTCTGCTTTGTATAAACAAGGCCAGATCCTGCTTGTTTTTTAACCACAGCATATGGGCAAATCGGTGTACCTGAATGGCGTGAAACCCTTTGAAATACAACAATACAGTCAAATAAGATTTGACCGCGGGATCCCGCTCAAATACCGCTTTGATATCCAGTATAGTCGCTTCGATCAACAAAGGGTGAGTGGCGTAGACTTGGGCCAGCATGCTACGTAATGCTGGCGCTGTCATCACCTCGTCAGACAGTTTATTGGCTAATATAAACCCCAGCGCAGAGGTGAAATCAGGCTGTTTAAGAACACATTCCAGGGCATAGGTAGCCAACAAAGGTTCGTTTTCAACCAGTGCATGGGCCTCTTGTTTTAGTTGTCGCCAGAAATCCAGATCCATATATTTCGCCTACTATTTACTTAGGGTAGCAAGTGTAATTAGACAGCAGTGATATGCCTAATATTGATTAAGAACAAAATGATTAAATGTATAAAAACACAGTATAACTGCTATACTGTGTCGATGATTTTCCAGCCTTTTTATCTCCATGGATGTATCTCGACTTTTAGAACAATTGAATGACAAGCAGCGCGATGCTGTAGCCTCCCCAGCAGCCGACATGCTAATCTTGGCAGGCGCTGGCAGCGGCAAAACCCGGGTGTTGGTGCATCGTATTGCCTGGCTAATGGACGTAGAAGGTGTTGCCCCATGGGGCATACTAGCCGTGACCTTTACCAACAAAGCGGCCCGTGAAATGCGCGGCCGAATAGAACACCTCCAGGGTAGTGCTTTGAGCAGTATGTGGATTGGTACCTTTCATGGCATAGCCCACCGGTTGTTGCGCACCCATTATACCGAGGCCAAACTGCCACAAAATTTTCAGATATTGGACTCAGATGATCAACATCGTCTCGTACGCCGGGTCATTAAAAGTATGAATTTGGATGAAAAAAAGTGGGCTCCCAAGCAACTCCAATGGTACATCAACGGCAACAAGGATGAAGGTTTACGTGCCGAACACATTGACACCCATGGTGACGGGAATCAACAAACTTTGCGGGATATTTATCACACCTATCAACAAACCTGCGATCGTGCCGGTCTGGTAGACTTTGCCGAATTACTGTTGCGTGCCCATCAGTTGTGGGTGCAAAATCCAGCCTTATTACAACACTATCAACAGCGTTTTCGCGCCATACTGGTAGACGAATTCCAGGATACCAACAACATCCAGTATGCCTGGTTACGCCTACTGGCAGCACCGAGCAATAACATGATCATTGTCGGTGACGACGACCAATCTATTTATGGCTGGCGGGGGGCGAATGTGCAGAATATCCAGCATTTTTTACGGGATTATCCCCAGGCTAAAACCATTCGCTTGGAGCAAAACTATCGCTCTACCGGCAATATCCTCAAAGCCGCCAACGCTCTTATTGATAACAATCAGGGCCGTCTGGGCAAAGAATTATGGACAGATGGAGCCGAAGGCGAAAAGATTTCACTCTATGCCGGTTTCAATGAATTAGATGAGGCGCGCTTTAGTGTATCCCGTATCAAAGACTGGCACAGTCAGGGTAATGACCTGAGTGATTGTGCCATCTTGTATCGCAACAATGCTCAATCCCGGGTGTTGGAAGAAGCCTTATTACAAGAGTCCGTTGCCTATCGTATTTATGGAGGCTTACGCTTCTTCGAACGTCAGGAAATACGCGATGCCCTGGGGTATTTACGTATTATCAACCAACACATTGATGACGCCGCTTTTGAGCGTGTGGTCAACACCCCGTCCCGGGGTATTGGCAATCGGACTTTGGCACAAATCCGCGAGGTGGCCAAAGAAACCGAACAATCTATGTGGCAATCCTGCCTGCAATTGTTACGGGAAAAACGTCTTGCGGGTCGTGCGGCCAATGCCTTACAGGCCTTTATCGATTTAATTTTACAACTACAAAAGGACGTACTTGATCAACCCCTGGATATACAGGCAGATCATGTGATCAAACATTCAGGTCTGTATGCTATGTACCAGGCTGAAAAAGGCGAAAAAGCCCAAGCCCGTATCGAAAATCTGCAAGAGCTGGTGACGGCTTGTAAACAATATGTACCGCCAGAGGAAGCACTGGATATGCCACCTTTATCAGCCTTTTTAGCCCATGCCTCGTTGGAAGCGGGTGAAGCTCAGGCAGATAAAGATCAAGATGCGGTGCAGATGATGACTATTCACAGCGCTAAAGGCTTAGAATTTCCTCTGGTGATCCTCGCCGGTGTAGAAGAAGGCATGTTCCCCAGTCAAATGAGCAATGACGAGCCGGGTAAAATTGAAGAAGAACGCCGCCTTTGTTATGTGGGTATGACCCGCGCTATGGTGAAGCTGTATATCACCTATGCGGAGAACCGCAGAGTGTATGGCCAGGACAAATACCATACCCCATCGCGATTTATTAAGGAAATCCCCGGGGACTGTATTGAAGAAGTCCGCTTGCGCACTACTATTTCCCGTCCCGTGCAAAATCGATTCCAACCGGTTACGGCGCATACTGCCTTTGAATCCACTGGTTTTAAACTCGGCGAACGGGTGTCACACCGCAAGTTTGGCGAAGGCACTGTGCTAAATTATGAAGGCAGTGGCGAACACGCCAGAGTACAGGTGAATTTTGAGGAGCTGGGCAGTAAGTGGCTGGTATTGTCTTTTGCTAAACTGAACAAATTGTAATATTAACGTTATGGCCAGACTTAAATAATACCATTCCTTCTTGATATGTGATCAACTCAGAAGGTACTGGCAAGTTTCATAGCAAAGCGTAACGTCGAAGGAACGCGGGTTGCCTTCATAGACGTTATAATGCAGCTAGGGAGCTTGCCAGTCCTTCCCGAAGGGCGATGCTAAATTTGCTTCCGCTATATCAGTAGAGTGGGAAAATTCACACCCCTGTTAAGCAAATATGATCGATCGCTGAGTAAGTAGATATTAAGGTGGATTGGTATAATTATAGGTTTCGGGAAATCGTTAAATGAGTTGCCAAGTATTTTAAGACTTTATAAGTAAAAAATTAAAATCACCCGCAGTGCCATGGGTCAATATCAATTTAACATTGAAACGATAGAAGGAAAGCGGATTAAAACTGACCACCACTATAAATGTAGTGGTGGCGTTGAATCGTTAAATGAAGTGCTTTCACATCTAGAAAATGTTCAATTATATAGCTAGTGACTAAAAATACGTTTTGTGTGCCGCTAAAATAATGATCGTAATCCGGTAGTTATTGACCAAGGGCTGCCAATTTTCGTGCCTTGTGGTAATGGCGCAATGAATCGTAGCTAAATATACCCAGTGCCAGCCATACAAATCCAAACATCACCAAGGTGGTATCATCCAAGGGCTCGGCGTACACCAGGGTAGCTAGCCCGAACATGATACTTGGGCCTATGTACTGGAAAAAACCCAGGGTTGAATACATGATGCGTCTGGCCGCGGCTGTAAAACACAGCAAGGGTGCCGTGGTGACTATTCCGGCACAGATCAGCGTGACGTTCAGGGCGGTGTCATTGGTCGCCATGTTACTCATCTGCCCGGCGAAGAAGATCCAATAAATAAGCGCCGCAGGTAACATCATAGTGCTTTCAATCAACAAACCAGGTAGGGAGTCCACCGCAACTTGTTTGCGCAGTAAACCATATACGCCAAAAGACGCAGCCAATGTCAGCGCCACCCAAGGTACATGACCATAGGAAAAGAAGAAAATCACCACACCAGACAACACTAATCCGACCGCCAGTCGCTGCAGATTACGCAGCCGTTCACCTAAAAATACCCGGCCTAGAAACACATTTAGCAACGGATTGATATAATATCCTAGGCTCGCATCTAACAGGTGACCATTGTTGATAGCCCATATAAATATAAACCAGTTGCCTGCCAGTAATAAGCCCGAGACCAGTAATAATTTCACTACTTTAGGGGTTTTCAGAGCAGCTTTGACCTTGGGAAAATGGCCGGTTACCGTCACCAGTATGCATAACAATAAAACTGACCAGACGATGCGATGCAGCAGAATTTCAATCGCAGGAACGCCCTCCAGCAACTTAAAATAAAGCGGCGCAAACCCCCACATCGAGTAAGCGGCGATGGCAAATAACGCACCTGATTTAGCTGATTTATCGTACATGTTCTATACTACTCCTTGTTTAATGCGCGGCAGTGTGAATTAAGCACCTTAGAAAAGCAATCTCCAACGTTTCCCGTTCCATACTAAATGGTTATGACAATTATCCGATCTGATTTGATTGATCACCAGCATTAATGTTGCAACCCTTAGCGCAAGGACAGGAAGAACCGGGATCCAAAGTAGGGAACTTATATTTGATGGCAGATAAAAAGTGACGAGTTAAATCTTAGAAGGAATATGCAACTATTAAAGTGGCAAAATACAATCCACACCCGTGCTCATTGTTAACGTGAGCGATACAGACTTATGAATAACCCTTCAGAATATCTTGAAGGGCTGTTACGTTAGTTACGCACGAATTTGGCCTGTGCCGCTAACTAGGTATTTTTCGGTGGTCAGTGATTCCAGCCCCATCGGTCCATAAGCATGTAGTTTAGAGGTGGCGATACCAATTTCCGCTCCCAGACCAAGCTCGCTACCGTCAGAAAAACGTGATGAGGCATTAACCATAACCACTGATGAATCGACACTACGCTGAAAACGCCGGGCATTGAGCTCGTTTTTGGTACAGATAACTTCAGTATGATGACTACCAAAACGAACAATATGAGCTAATGCACCATCCATATCATCCACCAGACGCACCGCAATTTCTAAATCGAGATACTCTTGGCCAAAATCACTATCTGCCAATATATTCGCATGCTCGAAATACTTGGCAGCGTTTGCACTGGCATTAATCTTAACCTTGGCACCTTTTAATGCAGCAGCGGCCAGAGACAGAAAATCCTCAGCTATGTCTTTATGTACCAACAAACCTTCGGTAGCATTACACACGCCTGTGCGGTGTGTTTTACCGTTGATCAACAGATTAAGGGCTGTGGTCAGATCGGCGTCTTTATCTATATATAAATGGCACACCCCTTTGAAATGTTGGATCACAGGGATTTTACTGTTGTCTGTTACAAAGTTGATTAAGCCTTCGCCACCACGGGGAATAATGACATCGATGTAATCTCTTTGCTGCATCAGCTCCATCATCAATTCTCGATCGGGATCAGGCACCACCGTGATTAATTCAGGTGGCAATTTATGATTGAGTAATACCTGCTGGAGCACCCCAGCGATGACTTTACTGGTGGCCAAAGCTTCTTTACCACCACGGAGAATAACGGCATTTCCTGATTTAAAACACAATGCCCCGGCATCTGCGGTAACATTGGGCCGCGCTTCGAAAATCATGCATACAACACCTAAGGGAATACGCATTTTACTGATTTTTAACCCATTAGGCCGTTCGCCTATAATGCGCTCTTTACCAACTGGGTCAGGCAATGACACTATGGTTTCAATCCCCTGGGCCATACTTTCGATACGCTCTTTATTGAGCGTCAGCCTGTCAAGCATGGCATCACCCAATTGATGGTTCCGTGCATCACCGAGATCCTGCTCGTTAGCGGCCAATATAGTGTGGCTTTGGGCACGCAAGGCACCTGCCATTTCCTGGAGAACTTTATCTTTAGTGGCTTCATCAAGAACAGCTAAAATATGTGCTGCTTGTGCAGCTTTACTAGCTAATTCAGTAATTAAGCTCATTTTTTCTCCAGTACTGCTATATGTTTTTCGGAAATAATCGGTCCGGTTTTACTTTGAAATTCTCCAGCAAATTTGCGATCACTTTGTTCGGTAATAAAATTCAACAGACAACTGCTGTAGTTGGATTTAGCCTTAGCTAAACGGGTTCCGTCGCCTTTACGGACCAAAATGGTGTCCCCCACAGAAAAATCACCATTAACCTCGATGATCTCATCGCTGGTAAATTGTGCACTTTCAAGGGCTAATGAAGTATCAAAGTCATTTTCAACTACCAGCTCACCTTGCTCTTTAGAAGTATGCGTCATCCAGTGCAAATGCTCTTTCATAGGTTTGGCATAAGGTATGAAGTGAGTGCCCGGATTTTCACCTTCAAGCAAGTCATGAAAAGATGATGCTTTAAAGCCGTTGACGATATAGGTATCAATGCCGTGGGAAGTCGCCTTTTCTGCGGCTTCGATTTTAGTTTTCATGCCCCCGGTCCCGACTGCACTTGTAGCATCGCCACCCATCGCATATATTCTACTGTCTATAGTAGTGACTTTAGGCAACAGTATCGCGTCATCGTGAACATTGGGGTTTTTATCATAAAGCCCGTCCACATCGGAACAGATAATCAACGCATCAGCATCCGCAGCGGCAGCCACCATAGCTGACAAGTTATCATTGTCACCCACCTTTAAATCATCCGTCGTAACGGTATCGTTCTCATTAATGACGGGTAAAACACCATGTTCCAAAAGGGTCTCGATAGTATCTCTGATACTGACATAACGCTCCCGGTCCGTTAGATCGCCATGGGTGAGCAGAATTTGTCCGGTAGGGAAATCAAATAACTTATCCCACGTTGCCATCATTTCAGTTTGCCCGGCCGCGGCCATGGCTTTTTTAATGGCAATAGTCATTTCCAACGTGTCTGGAAAAAAGTTGGATCCCGCAGCAACTGAGCCCGAGGATACCAGTACAACTTGAGCCCCATTGGTGCGACACCGTACAATAAATTGCGCGATGCTTAAAAGATAGTGGCTACTACAGCCGTTTTGATGTGGTGCTATGAGTGCGCTACCAACTTTAATGACTACGCGCTTCCAATTATGTTTATTCATTTCTAACTCCTATGATTCAGGGTTATTCGGCCAAAACGTGATCGGTTTTTTCAAACATCGCATTTATGGGGAAAATTGGGTTGTCGAGCAAAGCTGCTGACTAGCCAAATGGCTAGGCTGCTGACGATAAACCCGGATATTGTTTCTTGGACCCGGCTACTTGGTGTTTGCCCATCCGCTAAAACGAGTGGATAAGTCCATAGTGAAACTGTATTGGCAGCGGGAAATATTTCGGCTACGTTGTGAGTTAAATTAACGTTATTCAAACTACAGTGCCCCCGCAGATAGAGCGGTGTATTGCTCACTGGTATGTTTGCCGCCCGATATATAACCGGACATATCATTCGCACAAAGGCGATAAAAAGACGTGCCTGCACCTGCAATGGCGATAACATAGACCGCTAAGGAAATATAACTCATGTTAAACAATCTAGAGGCTGGTGGGTGCGTGGCCTGGGGTGTTGACTTTTCCGTCAACTAAAACTATCAAGGAAGCTGTAGCAAGGAACTTGAAACTTATAAATCGTAGGGTATTTTTAATAACTTCCTTGGCAGGTTTTATAAGCATCTTGCCGATCGCTAAAAGCGTTTTCATTGTGTCTCCGTAAAAGAATTAATAGTCACTACACTAATGATTTCACTTTAATTAATTAGTGTACGAACGGTATTATGCTTAAATTCCGTGCAAAGATCAAGTTTGACCTGATATATATCGGTATGTCTCAACATATTAGAGCCTGATGCACCTTTTCATCTAGGAATATAAAGCGCTGCAAAGATAGCGACTAACGTGCTTTATGTTGCAATCATGTAGAAATTTGATAGGGTTTCGCATTTTTCACCGTAGGAATGAATAGTTATGAAAAAGTATGATGAATTACTTGTTTCCTTGAGACGGGTGATACGTGCGATTGATCTTTATTCTAAGAAATTAAGCAAAGAAACCGGATTGACTAGTCCACAATTGATTGTCATGCAGGAAATCGCCGCCAACACAGACGTTATGGTCAAGCATATTGCCGAAAATATTAATCTTAGTCCCGCTACCGTCACCAGTATACTGGATCGTTTGGAGTCCAGGGGTTACGTTATACGCCAGCGGTACACTATAGATAAACGTAAAGTAGGATTAAAACTCACCACAGCGGGTTTTGAAGCCTTAAAAGACGCCCCCACCCTGCTCCAAGAGCACTTTATCAAACGCTTTGAATCTCTGGAAGAATGGGAGCAAACTCAGTTGATATCCACCATGCAAAGGATCGCAAAAATGATGGATGCTGATGCGCTAGATGCCGCGCCTTTACTACAGGTAGGACAAATATACGACAAGTAGCCTGGCGACATAGTTTGCTAAGGACGGGTCTAATCTGTTTGCTCAGCTCAGCTCAATATTCAGTATGCTATTGGCTAATCGGTAACACGAGAACACTTAACTTTCCCTTCTGGTATGTTGATAAAAATGGTAACGCCTGGTGTAGTTACCAGAAAAAATAGCCATTACTGTTAGCCAATTTCACCTTAAAATTGCTCCATTATATTTAGTCATTTCAAATAACAATATAAATCCATAGTGTAATTTCGGTTTAGGTCAATATTAAAAATCAATGACGGTTTACTCATGTGTTAAGTCTACCGTGAAGTCCCCAAACATAAAAATTCTTCATCTACTGGATCACCGCAAGTATTCCCCTTTGTCAGATTTTGTTAATCAGGAAGATTTAAGTTTAACTTTCTTGTTAAAACACTTTGAGAAATAGACCGTTGTCGTCTTATAAGCTATTTTTATTTTTACCTGGGCACGTGCTAATTGTTATCTGTTTAATGTTGTCATCCCCTTGTAGCACCAATAAAACCGGTTTATGAATAAATTTTCGCCAGATAGTTAATAGCAAACAGGTCCTAAGCTTATTATTTATCCGCTCCCATGGTAAACAAAGCATAGAACCGGCTGCTGTCAGCTATGCCGTAACCGCCTCCCTTTTACAAGTGATAAGGGACAACCTCCAGGCTTTATTAACCGGCCTATATTTGCATTAAATGATAAATGGTTTGAATACGTCTTAATTCTTTTCAGTAAGGGCTACACAGCTGTGGTTGCTAATCCGATTAGACAAAGGAAACCTAACTTTTAACAATATTCGCACACCATTTAATGGTCTAAATCAATTTATAAAGGAGCAAGCTCAAACCAATATTATAAATAATACTGATCTGGTCTCTTTTTTATCAATTTTTCTGTCGACATTTTAGGCATTTGTCCCCCGCTACGACTTGGTTTGGTATCGATTACCCGTTATTTATAGATTTGCTGATAAACGCCAAGCAAGCTCCGGAGATCCTGTTCAATAAAAATACATAATTAGGGCTAAAGGAGGATCAGATCATGCCTATTCAGCACATGATCCTTAACAGCGAATTAACTAGGAAGATAAAGATCAGTTAACGGGTTTGATAAAATAAAGTACGTAAAGCTTAAGGACGATTAAGTAAAAATAAAGGCAAAATAAATGTGAAGAATTTCACGCAGCACTTTGCTCTCGGCTAACTCATCTAGGGTGCGGTTAGTTGCCGAGATGATTCGGCAATCAACCTGTATATCTTTGATCGCCCCCACTCGGGTGACGCGTTTACTTTCAAGTACCCGCAACAAATTAGGTTGCATCTCCAGGGGCATTTCAGTAATTTCGTCCAGAAATAAGGTGCCGCCATTAGCCTGTTCAAAAACGCCGGGGTTGCGTCCTGCTGTACCTGTAAACGCCCCTTTTTCGTGGCCGAACAACTCACTGCCTATTAGCGCACGGGAGAATGCTCCACAATTTGTCACCACCAACGGCCCTACGAAAAGGCTGGCGGCATGAATGGCTTGAGCCACGACCTCTTTACCCACACCGCTTTCACCCATTAACATCACGTTGGCATTACTTTCCCCACCCGGCTAATCATTCCGTATAATTCTTGCATCGGTTTTGACTCGCCAACCAAACAATCAAAATGCTTTTTAATTACGGAGCTGCTAGCTCGTTTGCTAACTTTGGATTTACCGCTTAGCACCTGCTCTAGCTCTTCCCGTTGCAAGGGCTTAACCAGATAATTAACCTTGGGACCGCACATGCCGGCAATAATATTTTTCACTGCTGGATGACCGGTAATTAATGTTACAAAAGGCACTTTTTCAGATTTATTTAATTTGTCGATAAGATGTAAAGCGCTGCCATCGGGCAGCATAAAATCGAGCAGAATGTGATCAAAATCTTGTTCCGCAAGACACTTATAAGCATCTTCTAGGCTGTTGGCTACTTCGACATCATGGTCAAGAAATTCGATGATACTGCGGGCTACGTCCGTAAATTCAATGTCATCATCGACGAGTAAAACTTGAGACACGTGCATTCCTTTTGGTAAAAAAACTGACTGATTACTCAGTTTCATGGTGATTTTCAATTCATGTCCAATATTTGACCTGGCAACAATCGAATCCAAATCATCGACAATATACCCAAACCGACATCAGATACTTAGTTACAAGGTAACAGATAAAAAATTTCATAAAAATAAGGTGTCACAAAAATCCCAGCCCATTTCCCATGATGTGAGTGAGATAAAACTAGTCATAAAAAACGTATGTGTTTCTCTCCCATTCGTTAAGCATGCCCGTTCTTTAGTTTAAAAGACCCCAAAAGTTCCACTGCAGCTCACAAAGCGAACAAAAAAACCATTAACCTGACGCACTGCTTTGAGCGCTATAAGTACTATGACAAGTGCCAACTAAGGAGCCGTTAGCATAATCTTAGGTTTGGCCACTTTAGGCTTAATCACCACAGCGGTGCGTAATTTATTTTTGCCAAAGGCCGACATGCTAAAAAAGTCCTCCCGGGCTATGGGTATATGTTGACAGTCCATTGCCTGGGGATGTAAATCATCGGGATCCGGATCATGCAGATACAGACAATCATCATCAATATGGGTCACGGCCACCCAATGGGGTGTTTTTTTACCATCGAGCTGATAGGTACTGATTAAGCTAATAACTGCTCCACCCTGACTTATTAGACGCTGTAAATCCCCTAAAGGAGGGTCGGTGTAAATAATATCGATCCCCTGATCTTGAGCTTTTTGCACAAATTGCTCATCCACCGCTTGCATGATGTGTTTTTTATGTTCACTGCGCACACCGTCAATAAATAGAGGCTCTTTACTGTTAACGTAAACACTCACGGCAAACCCTCGCTGATGAGCAGCCAATGCCAAACCTATTGGATGACAGCCACCGTGTCCCGAGGTCATAAAGATAGTGGTGGCCTGTCGCCAAATATCCAGTTCCAGGGATTGGGACATTTTGATATCACTATTTAAACCAGCCATAGCCATCATCAATGATGAAGGGCCACAAGTAAATTCCGTCGTCTGCTGATACCAGGGATAAGGAGGCAACAGGCGCAAAGATAAGCTCTGGCGGATAGGTTTTTGCATGCGCAAGGCATCAATAGTCCCCTGATAATAATTCGCATAAGTACCAAAAGTACGGTAACCCAGAGATTGATATAGATGCACAGCCGCCTGGTTGTTGCTGGCCACTTCCAGGCGTATAAATAATTTATCCTGCGCTAAAGTCTGTTGCTCAAGGGCAACCAGTAATTTTCGTCCTATTCCCAATCCACGAGCATCATCACTGACAGCGATAGAGTAAAGTCTGGCCAAGCGTGTACCCTTACGCATTATTACCAGCCCATAAGCCAGTAATTTGCCACCCTGGGTGGCAACCAAAAACACCCGGTGAGAAGCACTGGCTTTAAGCCAGTGCTTAAATCGTCGCTGACTTAAGCGGTCAGATTCAAAACTGGCATTTTCCAATATCACTAATTGGGCCAGGTCACTGGCTTTAGCCCGACGCAGCGCCAGCGCATCTATCTCAGTGTAGGGAATGCCAACTTCTGGCTCGCCATGCATGTTATTTGCCTCTTAGCTCTAAGCGATTGGCGAACTCTTGCATGATCACCATGTATAGTTCTTTGCCTAAATACAGGTCTTCGACTTTAGATTCAATACTAGGGTTGTCATTGACTTCAATCACATATACCTGATTATTAACCTGTTTAATATCAACACCATATAGACCTTCCCCCACTATAGCGCTGGCTTTGACAGCCGCGTCTAACACCGGCTTGGGAACTTCAAAGGTTGGCAAAGTTTCAAAATTACCGGAAAAATGTTTCTTCGAGCTATGGTTATAAATCTGCCAGTGGTTACGCGCCATAAAATAACGGCACGCATATATTGCCCTGCCGTTAAGTACACCTATGCGCCAGTCATATTCGGTATAAACATATTCCTGCACCAACACCAGCGCTGACTGTTGCAACATATCTGCCAGTTTAAGTTTTAATTCGAGCAGGTTTTCAACTTTAAATACGCCAATTGAAAACGAACTTTCCGGTAATTTCAGCACCATCGGGTAATCAAATTCTGTTTCTAACCGTTCACAGGTTGCTATGCTGGCATTGGAGACAAACTGGCTTTTTGGCGAGGGCACCTTGTTGTAACTAAATGCATCATGCAGAAATACCTTATTACAACAGCGCAAAATAGAAGTGGCATCATCAATCACTTCCAGGCCTTCTTGTTCGCCCTTGCGGGCAAGTTGATAAGTATGGTGGTTAATGGCTGTTGTTTCGCGAATAAATAGCGCATCAAACTGACTGATCATTGGCCCTTGTTTGGCCGTAATCACCTCGGCGTTGATACCCACTTGCTCTGCTGCCTTGACGAAATTTTGAATGGCTTTATTATCGCTCGGTGCGGTTTTTTCGTCAGGATTAACCAAAATAGCCATGTCCCAGCGAAAACGTTTTTTGTTACTGCGACTGCGCCAGTATTTCTGGGTAAAGTGCTCAAGCCGCTCCGCAAAAAGCGGCCACAACGCGGGATCAATCTCTCGTACGCCTAATGCCACCGGCTGTACGCTCACACCTTTTTCATCCTTACCAAAGGTCAATTTTAAGATAGGAGCGGGGAAGCGTTCAAATATATGTTTGGCAATACGTTTATATTTTTCGTCTTCTGTCCACCCAAAAAACACCAGTATTTCTGTGGGTAAATCATCTCCCAGATGGGTATAAAAATCGCCGCTCATGTATTTAGGCAAATGGGTGATCACATCATTTTGATCCGTTAATGCTGCACTGAGATCATTGATGGTATTAACACTGGGTAACACCTTGTGTTGGCGGGCTTCTGCCAACAAGGAACAATAGTAACCCTGGCTTAAGTATTTATCGGTGTCACACAGGTTGATGATGCGGGTTTTTGGCTCACCGACCTTGGGATAATCTGCCAGGTACTGGTCAAAATCAATGACGGTGGCTTGTAATTCAGGAAAGCCATCTGTTTCATCTACCACAACAATAGTTTTAAACATTCTATACACACTCCACGAGTAAAAGGACTTGGCAACCTGGCCACTTTGCATTATGCAATAAGCCACCCCAAGCCAAGTAAAATTAACAAATTAATCAATAACTTATGCTTGCCACATCAAAAGGAAGGGTTTGGGCATATAAATTACTGCGGAATATAGGCTTTAACCAGTTTTTATCAAGATTTTTTAACGCTATTTGGTAATTAATTTATGCCCTTGGAATAGGTGTAGCGAATGCCTGTTTTCTCTATTGACATGCACAAAAAATAAGCGTAAAAATTCATCAATTGCACAATCAGTGCGGTGCAAGATAATGTTGTTAATATACCAAATTGCCAATGTGAAATCCCCGAGGAATACATGAAATTTATACTAGGATTGTTGTTATCACTAACACTATTTGCTGCTGTAGCAGACGAAGGTGAGCTTGCCGATGCGGCGCTAATTGAAGAACTAAACCAGTATTGCGCAGAAGTCTCAGCTGAAGATGGAACAGGAACCAAAAGCCAGGAACAATTTATGCTCGATTGCGTGAATGAAGAATTAGCCAACGAAGGTTATCAGACTCTGGAAAAGCTGTAACTTTTGCAATCCAGGTATTACCCAGCCACATATCTTTATGTGGCTGCTTTAATAAGTATTAGATTTCCTTTGATGACAACGCCGTTAACATAGTTAAAAACCCGGCCACCGAAGCCAGGGGTGCCGATTCCTGCATAGTGTGATACCCCGATGACGGAATTTGCAAAGTGGTACCGTCAACCAAACCATTTGAAGCGGCGATAATACGCCCTAATTCCGTCGCACCTAATGAATTAACTGCCTCGCCTTTACTGAGCAGGATCGCGTTTTGTGCTTCCACATAACTGTCTTTGAATTGATAACTTAACTCAAGTTTTTGGCACAGCGACACTAATCGCTCCGTCAAGGGTATATTAAAACTGGCGTTGGCATCCTTACGACGCAGAACCAGTTGTTGTTGCCCTGCCGTGGACAAGTCAGGATAAGGACTGGTATCCACAACCACAAGCTGGTTGGTTGAACCACCGAAACGCCTGAACCATTCAAGTAAATAGTGCCAGCTCTTACCCGATTCTTCCTGGGCAGTAAAAAAGGCCGTGCCCTGAAACCCCTGTTCAAATAAGTGTACCAGGGCAGCGGTGCTGAGAATATTGTCCAGTTGGCCCACCAAAGCCTGTTGAGTAACTTTCAGTTTATCGTTAAAGGCTACCGGTGTCCCCGCTACTACATGCTCCAAACCATCCACGGTAAAGATAAGGTTATTCCGATATTCGCACACATAGGCTCCTTTGATAACGCCCCGACCACGGTATGCCCCAGACCAGGGTTCGTATGCATATACCAGCTCATCATCGAAACGGTCGACAATTTTTTGCATTAAACTTTCACTGACCGAGTTTCCCAGTAAATCAGAGCGAGCCCCTGCAACAAAAGCCGCATACTGAAATTCATTCGGACCGGTACACATCAAACCGTGGCGGTCAATATGCGCCGAAAACATCATACTGTCCGGCTTATTGCCCTGGGCAACGAGCAGGCCTTCGTACCAGGTAACCTTAGCCCCTCTCTCTTCCAGCTCCCGTTGCAATACCCTAAAAAATGAGTGTTCTGCTCCCACAACACTAGGATTACGCATCAAGGTACTGAGCAATTCGATAAAAGACGGGGGTAAATGCGGGGCCAAAGCTGTATTCCTATCCATAGGGTAATAACCTGAAATAATGCATGTTTAAAATGTGACAGAAATCATAACGTCGGGTTTGACGTACTGATAACCTGCCCGCTAATGTTATTTATCTGTCACCCAATCCATCTGGAAACCGGCACGGCGCTTTTTATCCAGCAGTTCTTCCAGCAAAGGTGTCAGGATCAGCTCCATAGCTAACCCCATTTTCCCACCGGGCACCACTATAGTGTTAATGCGTGACATAAAGGCCCCTTCTATCATCTGTAACAAATAAGGATAGTTAACTGTTTTCATTTCACGGCGAAAGCGCACTACCACAAAACTTTCATCCTGACTGGGAATTTCACGTGCACTAAAGGGATTGGATGTATCCACAGTTGGCACCCGCTGGAAGTTAACATGGGTCCTGGAAAATTGTGGCGTAATGTACTGAAAATAATCATCCAGACTGCGCACTATACTGCTCATCACAGCCTCCCGGGAATGCCCCCTGTCTGTGGTATCTCGAACAATTTTCTGGATCCACTCCAGATTAACGATAGGCACCATGCCTACCAGCAGGTCCACATGTTTAGCCACGTCAGCTTCTTCGGTGGCCACACCACCATGCAAACCTTCATAAAATAAAACATCTGTGTTGCCGGGTAAATCTTGCCAGGGAGTAAAGGTACCGGGCATCTGGTTAAAGGGCACGGCCTCATCAAAGCTGTGTAGATATTGGCGATGTTGGCCTCTCCCTGTTTGGGCATATTCTCTAAATAACTGTTCGAGCATCACAAAATCATTGGCTTTGGGGCCAAAATAGCTGATATGACGGCCCTGTTCCTGAGCTTTGCGAATTTCCACTTCCATTTCCGGGCGCGTAAAACGATGAAAACTGTCACCCGCCACCACAGCTGCATTCACCGACAAATTCCTGAAAATATGACGAATAGCATTAGTAGTTGATGTTGTACCGGCACCGGATGAACCGGTGATGGCAATAATTGGGTGTTTTACAGACATGCCGACTTCTTTGCGGTAAAAACGAAGACCATTTATAAGCAAGCCCCCTTCTCTGGTCAAGCCCAATTAGCATTTACTTATACCTAAAGGGTTCAAGGGGGTTAAAACGACAAACTTTGTAACAAACCAGCCACTATGAACTGTAGTGTAAGCTTTGGAATTGCCAAGCTTTCACTTATAGTAAATTGAAAAGTGACTTAGGAAGACTCTTATGGGACAAGAAACAACAAAAATATTGGTTGTCGATGACGATATGCGTTTGCGCAGCTTGCTGGAGCGTTATCTGGTGGAACAAGGTTATCAGGTGCGCGTTGCAGCAAATTCGGAACAAATGGACAGATTACTTGAACGTGAAAATTTCCATTTAATGGTGCTTGATCTTATGCTGCCAGGGGAAGATGGTTTGTCTATATGCCGGCGCTTACGCCAGAAAGAGAATCAAATTCCAATCATTATGTTAACGGCCAAAGGTGATGAAGTTGACCGTATTATAGGGCTTGAGATGGGTGCCGATGATTATTTACCTAAACCCTTTAATCCTCGGGAGTTATTGGCACGTGCCAAAGCGGTACTGAGGCGAAAGACAATTGAAGCGCCCGGCGCACCCTCCCAGGCGGAACAAATAGTTGAATTTGGTAAATTTAAATTAAATCTTGGTACCAGAGAAATGACAGCAGACAGTGTACCTATGACCCTGACCAGCGGCGAATTTGCGGTATTAAAATCTCTGGTCACCCATCCCCGGGCACCATTGTCCAGAGATAAACTGATGAACCTGGCCCGCGGCCGTGATTACAGTGCGCTGGAGCGCAGTATCGACGTACAAGTGTCCCGCTTGCGCCGCTTGCTAGAAGAAGACCCTGCCAATCCTCGTTATATTCAAACAGTCTGGGGCCTGGGGTATGTGTTTGTACCAGACGGTGAAGGCGCAGGTTAGCAGTATATTGTGAAGTTCCTTCCCAAAAGCGCATTTGGTCAAACTGTACTGCTGATTGGTCTGTTATTATTGATCAATCAGGTTGTGTCCTATCTATCTGTTACCTACTATTTTATTCGTCCGAGTTATCAACAGATCAACAGCTTATTGGCCAGCCAAATCAACCTGATTTTTTTGGATGAACTCGATCACACCGATCCAAAATTAAACCAGCGGCTTTTTCAGGCCACGGGCATCAAAATACTCGACACGGACCAGGCAAAACAAAAAGGTGTCGAACAAGCCAAGTTTTATCCTTATTTATCCCGGCAAATGTCCAACAAATTACAAGGTGAAGCTGAGGTGCGTATTACACCGGGCAACCCCTACCTAGTGTGGGTTAAACCGCCCCAGGATCCCAAAATCTGGATAACCATCCCGATGTTAGGACGAGGCGAAGCGGATATCTCGCCACTCACTATCTATTTATTGGTCATTGGCATCCTCAGCGTCGCCGGTGGCTGGATATTTGTCAGGCGTTTAAATAAACCCCTGCAAGCCCTGCAAAACGCGGCCATCGAGGTAGGGCGGGGCAATGTGCCACCACCTTTAAAAGAGGAGGGCTCCAGCGAATTGATGGCGGTTACCCAGGCATTCAACCAGATGGCAAAGGGTATCAAACAATTAGAGGATGACAGGGCCTTGCTCACAGCCGGTATTTCTCACGATTTACGCACCCCTTTGACGCGCATTCGCTTAGCCACAGAAATGTTACCAGACGGCCAGGATTGGATAAAAGATGGCATAGTGCACGACATCCAGGACATGAACGAGATAATCGATCAGTTTATTAATTATGTTCGCCAGGATCAGCAAGAACCTCTGGAAAAAACAGATATCAACGATTTAATTAGAGATGCGGTGCAAGCCCGTAACATAGAAGAACACCACAATATCAAGCTAACCTTACAACCTATCCCGGCCACCTGGATCCGCCGGGTAGCGCTAAAACGCGTATTGGATAACTTGTTGGAAAATGCTTTTCGTTACGGCAGTGACGATATAGTGGTTCATTCAGGTTATGACAAAATTCACAAACAGGTGTTTTTCTCAATCCGCGACTTTGGCCCGGGGATTGAGGAACAACACATTGAAACCTTGTTTCACCCCTTTACCCAAGGTGACAAGGCACGGGGCAGTCTGGGCTCAGGCTTAGGTCTGGCGATCATCAAGCGCATAGTAGACATGCATGCTGGCAAAGTGGTATTAAAAAACCACCCTAAGGGTGGTTTAATCGCCAGCGTCTATATCGCCCATAAACCCCATTAATACCTGACTTACTGAGTCGTGCCGGGCTCGCTGGTAAAGGTTCCTTTGTGGATAGCTTCTACGTCTATGCTGTCGAATCTGTGTTCGGTATGGCAATACTGACAGTTCATCTTGATTGCCCCTTCCTCGGCTAAGATATCCAATAATTCTTGTTTACTCACCGCGGCGATAGCATTGGCGCTGCGCTCACGACTGCAGCTGCATTGAAATGCAACGGCGGTGGGGGGGAAAACTTCCACGTCTTCCTGATGATATAAACGATATAAAATATCCTCTACCTCCAAAGTGAATAACTCCTCATCCTTGATGGTTTCGGTCAGTTTAGCCAGGTGTTCAAAATTGGTATCAGCTGTCACTGTGGCGGCGCTGCTAGTGGGTAGCACTTGCAAAAACATGCCACAGGCTTTGGCCCCGGAGGCAGGTTGCTGGGAACGTAAAATAACTTTGGTGGTCAGTTGTTCAGACTGTTGGAAGTAACATTCGATACACTGGGCAAGTGAGTCCTGATCCAGCGCCACCATCCCTTGATAGCGTTTACCTTCAGTGGGCGTAATAGTGATCACTAGTATGCCTTTTTCAAACAGGCTGGGGAAGTCATCAGGTAATTCCTGGCTCTCATCCCAACGGGCTACACCTCTTAATTTCTGATCATGAGTGCCATTGATCACAGCATATTTCACCGGCCCTGAACTTTGCAGTTGCAGGGCTATTTCACCTTCAAACTTCAAGGTCGCACTTAGTAAGCTGGCGGCCGCCATCAATTCTCCTAACAGACGTTGCAATACGGGAGGATAGTGATAAGAATGCAGAATAGCCTGGTAGCTCTGATCCAGACGAACCAGTTCACCACGGACATGGCTTTGATTAAAAATATAACGGTGAAGTTGATCAAATGGCATAATAAATTCTCGTTGCTATAAGTAATACTTACTGCTGTTTTAATTGGATAATTTGGCGCCGATGCTTTTTATCAGGACGATGGTCAGGTTTAGGGCTGGACAAGGCCCCTGACTTGCGGGACTGGGCGTTTAATTGCCGTTGGGCGATACTTTGTTCACTCTCCTGGTACAACAATTGTGCTTGTTCTGCACCGCGGCGCTGAACCGCTAATGCTAGCACTTTTATTTCTTTTACGTCGTGCCCTTGTGGAACTTTTACCTGTGCTCCCGGCTCTACTGCTTTGCTCGGTTTACTTCGTTGTCCATTGTATTGCACTTTACCAGATTGCACGGCATGTCTGGCCAGGGCACGGGTTTTATAAAAACGCGCAGCCCATAACCATTTGTCCAGGCGAACGCTTTGTTCTGCAACAGGATTTTTAGAATTTTGCATAATAATATTGACCAATTAGTAATATTTTTGTAACGAGTGTTGAATAGAGTTGTTACCCCTGTTCCGACTCGCTATCATTGGTGAAAGTTAAATTGATGCCCAGCCCTGAGAAAATGACAGTCACACATTACAACTTAAATCATATATGGCCCTATTTACTTAAATATCAACAGCAAATAAACCGGCTGATTGTTGCTTTGCTCAGCATGTTTTTGTTGGCGTATGCGGCACAGATCACTTGGCGCCTAGTACCCCATTCGGTGATGCCTGATAATGCCATGACTGTGGCAACCACTCGCGCCAGCCTAGACACAGGTGTCAAACAAACTAACTTGGCAGCTATCAAGCGTTTAAATTTATTTGGCGATTTAAATGCCCAGCCAGTGGCACAAAGTAAAGTCACTGATGCACCACAAACCAGACTAAACCTTACTTTAACCGGAGTAGTCACCAGTTCAGTACAAGGTAAAGGGGGAGCTATTATCGAAAATCAAGGTAATCAGGAAACCTATGGTCTGGGGGAGAAAATTTTGGGTACCAATGCCACCTTACAAGAAATGTATACCGATAGGGTCATTATTCGTAACAATAGCGCCAATGAGACTCTTATGCTCGATGGTCTGGATTACCAAAAAATCCAGTCAAAAAATCAACCCATACCTTCCCCCGCAACAACACAGCCCACATCCCCGTCACGATCCACACAACGTCATGTCACACTGTCAGATGAGGCGTTAGATGCTACCCGCTCCTTACAACAACGACCGGCTAGTTTTACAGATTTTATCGCTGTATCCCCTCACCGACCCGATGGCGAACTAAAGGGGTATAAGGTTAGTCCGGGCAGTAAACCCGAATTATTTAACGCCGCGGGCTTACAAACAGATGATATCATCACCGAAATAAACGGTTTGGATTTGACCGATATGCAGCAGTCGGTCGAGGCTATGGGTGAATTGCGCCAGGCACAATCCTTACAAATAACAGTAAATCGTGGCAATGAATTACTGACACTTTATTTAGACTTGCCCGAAGCGGAACAGGAATTGTAACCATGAATTTTATCAGGCGAACGAGCCAAAACCTAGTGAAAGGCTTGTTAGTAGTCGCTGGTGCGGCAATTTTTTGTGCATCCAACTGCGTACTGGCGGCAGAGTATTCTCCTAATTTTAAAAATACCGATATAAATGAGTTTATTACTATAGTTGGTAAAAATCTGCAAAAAACCATTATAGTAGACCCTAACGTGCGAGGTAAAATCTCCGTACGTAGCTATGATTTGTTAAGCGAAGATCAATATTACCAATTTTTCCTCAACGTGTTGCAAGTCTACGGTTATGCCGCGGTGGAAATGCCCAGTGGTGTAGTCAAAATTGTCCGTGCCAAGGATGCTAAAACCTCCAATATTCCGGTTATAGAAGGTACCCCTTTCGATGGTGATGAAATGATCACCCGGGTCATGCCCGTATATAATGTCCCTGTACGTGAATTAGCCCCCATACTACGTCAACTGAATGATCAGGCCGGCGGGGGTAATGTAGTCAGTCACGATGCCTCTAATGTCATGATGCTCACCGGAAGGGCAGCTGTCGTTAACCGTCTGGTGGAAATCATTGAGCGTGTCGATAAAGCCGGGGATGAAGAAGTCGAAATCATTAAACTGAAGTTCGCCTCCGCATCCGAAATGGTGCGTATTATCGACAGCGTCAACAAATCTTCCAGTAAGTCAAATTCCGGAGGCAAAGATGCTCCCCGCGTTGTGGCCGATGACCGCACCAACAGCATTATCATCAGTGGAGATATCAAGGCCAGAAAACGCATTATTAACCTCATTACCCGCATGGATGAAGAGCTGGAGACCAACGGCAATACACGGGTTATCTTCCTTAATTATTCCAAGGCAGCAGAACTGGTAAAAGTATTACAAGGAGTCAGTGCCAGTATTCAGGCCGAAGAGCAAGGCTCATCGAAAGGCATCAGCAAAGGCAGTACCCGGGAAGTCAGTATTGACGCCCATGAAGACTCCAATGCCCTGGTGATAACCGCTCAGCCAGATATGATGCGTTCTCTGGAAGAGGTCATCCGTCAACTGGACATCCGTCGCGCTCAGGTCCAGGTGGAAGCCATTATTGTCGAGGTATTTGAAGGCGATGGCACGACTTTAGGCGTGCAGTGGGGCAGTGAAAAATTTGGGCTGCAACAATTTAGTAATGGTGTAGTGGGTATCGGCCAGCTGGCTGTTGCCACTGAACAGGCTTCAGATAACGTCACAACTACCACAGGCTTTGATGATAACGGCCAGCCCTATTCCTATAATGAATCTACGCCAGGAGATTACAATACCCTGGCGTCCCTGCTTGGTAGCGTCAACGGCTTCTTGATTGGCGGAGTCACCGATGGCTGGGGAGCGGTGTTGCAAGCGGTGAGCACCGATACCAACTCCAACGTGCTAGCCACGCCACATTTGACTACCCTGGACAATGAAGAAGCCTTTTTTATTGTCGGCCAGGAAGTGCCGATCATAACGGGCTCAACCACAGGTTCAAACAATGCTAACCCCTTCCAGTCGGTGGAACGCCAGGAAGTGGGGATCAAACTTAAGGTCACCCCACAAATAAACGAAGGGGATGCAGTACAATTATTGATTGAACAGGAAGTGTCCAGTATCAGCGGTGCAACCTCGGTGGATATACTGATCAACAAACGTGAAATCAAAACCACCGTAATAGTGGATGACGGTGGCACCATAGTATTAGGCGGGCTAATTGATGAAGATGTACAGGAAAGTGTCTCTAAAGTCCCTATATTGGGGGATATTCCCTTTCTGGGGAACCTGTTCAAAACCACTGTTACCAGTAAAAACAAACGTAACCTGATGGTTTTTATCCGTCCGACTATAGTACGTGACGGCATCACTATGAATGAGATCAGCAAACGTAAATACAATTATATTCGCGCCGAACAACTTAAACGCCAATCTGAGGGTATCCCGCTGATGCCGTTTTCCGAATCTCCGGCTCTACCCGAATGGGATGATAGCCTGATTTTACCGCCTTCATACGAAGACTTTACGGGCAGCAAAGACAAGGAACAGAACTAGTTATGTCACCTCAACGCCTCAGTACAGTTGATGCTGACGAGCAGGCCCTGGTCGCAGCCGGAACCGATGTCGATGTGCCTATTGACGGACCTGTGCATAAGCAAGTGGCTTTCAGTTTCGCCAAGCGCCACAAAGTATTACTGGATACGGGTGAAACACCAACGGCTTTGTATCATACCAGTGAAACCAATTTTTTAATTTTCGCCGAAGTCAGACGATTTTTGGGCAGTGAGTTTCAGCTCAAGGAAATCGAAATTGGTCAGTTTGAGAAACTGTTGACCAACGCTTTCCAGCGAGATTCGTCAGCGGCAAAACAGTTAATGGAAGACATTGGCAATGAAAGTAATTTATTCGCCCTGGCGGAAGAATTACCCGATACCGAGGATTTGCTTGAAAGTGAAGATGACGCGCCTATCATTAAATTAATCAATGCTATGCTCGGTGAAGCCATTAAAGAAGGTGCGTCAGATATCCATATTGAGACCTTTGAAACCCAGTTACTGGTGCGTTTTCGCGTCGATGGAATGTTGCGGGAAATCTTACGCCCTAATCGCAAAATGGCGTCGATGCTCGTATCTCGTATCAAGGTCATGTCAAAAATGGACATAGCCGAAAAACGTGTTCCCCAAGACGGGCGTATTACCTTACGTATCGCCGGCCGGGCAGTTGATGTAAGGGTATCGACTATGCCCTCCAGTCATGGTGAACGTGTAGTCTTGCGCTTACTGGATAAAAATAATGTGCGTCTGGATCTCGAAGATCTGGGTATGACCAAAGATAACCGCGGGCATATGTCCAGTTTGATCCGCAAACCCCATGGTATTATTTTAGTTACTGGCCCCACAGGTTCGGGTAAATCCACTACCTTGTATGCTGGCCTAAGCGAAATTAACTCCAAAGATCGTAATATTTTAACCGTTGAAGATCCCATAGAATTTGATTTGCAGGGTATAGGTCAAACCCAGGTCAATCCCAAAGTTGATATGACGTTTGCCCGGGGATTACGGGCCATATTACGTCAGGATCCTGATGTTGTCATGATCGGCGAAATCCGCGATCTGGAAACAGCACAAATTGGTGTGCAAGCTAGTTTAACCGGCCACCTGGTAATGTCTACTTTACACACCAACACCGCGGCCGGGGCAATTACCCGTCTGGAAGACATGGGTATTGAGCCTTTTTTATTATCTTCCAGTTTGTTGGCGGTTTTGTCCCAGCGTCTGGTTCGTACCCTGTGCCCTGATTGTAAAATCCCCCATACACCCAGTGAGCAGGAACGGGATCTTTTAGGTGTGCAAGGGGTCAATAATAGCCCCTTTACTATGTTTAGTCCTAAAGGCTGCGCCGCATGCAATCAAACCGGTTATCGCGGGCGAACCGGCATTCATGAATTGTTGATCGTAGATGAAGGCATACGGGAATTGATCCACAATGGCCATGGCGAACAGGCCATTGAAAAATACATTCGTCAAACCACGCCCGGTATTCGCGATGATGGTTGCGCTAAGGTGCTAAGCGGTATCACCTCCCTGGAAGAAATACTGCGCGTAACACGGGAGGAATAAATGGCCGCCTTTACCTACAAAGCCATGGACCATAATGGCAAGAATAAAAACGGTGTATTGGAAGGCGATAATGCCCGGCAAATTCGCCAACAACTGCGCGAGCAAAACTTGATCCCGCTGGAAGTAGAACAAGTGGCAGATAAAGAACATAAATCTGCCAACCAGTTTTCGTTATTCAAACCTAGCATATCGACCTCAGATTTGGCGCTTCTGACCCGTCAATTGGCCACCTTGGTTGAATCCTCCATTCCCATCGAAGAGGCCTTACTGGCTGTAGCGGAGCAGTCCGAGAAACCGCGCCAGAAAAACATGATGATGGCCGTGCGATCCAAGGTAGTAGAAGGTCATAATCTGGCAGATGCCATGGGAGAGTTCCCCCATATATTCGATGAGTTATTTCGCGCCATGGTAGCCGCAGGTGAAAAATCCGGGCATCTTGATACTGTACTTAACCGATTAGCCGATTATACTGAAAAACGCCAGCAAACCCGCAGCCAGATAACCCAAGCCATGGTTTACCCCTCCCTGATGATGTTCTTCGCCCTGGGCATAGTATTGTTACTGCTTACGGTAGTCGTGCCGAAAATCGTTGGCCAGTTCGAGCACATGGGTCAGGACTTGCCCACTATAACCAGGATACTGATTAGTATCAGCGAATGGATGCAAAGTTATGGCCTGATTTTTATTATGGTCCTGGTAGCCATAGCTATTGTTGTGAAGCAAGTGTTGCAACAACCCGTGATGAAAAAACGTTACCACAAGTTTATTTTGCGCTTGCCACTTTTGGGCAAGGTCTCCAAAGGCCTCAATACCGCCCGATTCGCCCGCACACTGAGTATTTTAACGTCAAGTGCGGTGCCCTTGCTGGAAAGCATGAAAATTTCCAGTGATGTGCTGGAGAACTTGCATATTCGGGATGCGGTCAAACAAGCATCGGGCAATGTAAAAGAAGGATCGAGTCTGCGAGCTGCACTGGAGCAAACCAAAGTTTTTCCTCCGATGATGATGCATATGATTGCCTCAGGGGAGCGCAGTGGCGAACTGCAACAGATGCTTGGCCGAGCTGCAGATAATCAAGATCGAGAATTTGAAGCTCTGGTAGGGGTATCCCTCAAAGTTTTTGAACCCATGCTAATCGTCACTATGGCTGGCATAGTCCTGTTCATTGTGATGGCAATCTTGCAACCTATTTTAGCGTTAAACAATATGGTGAATATGTAATGAAAATCCTTAGACACAAACAACAAGGCTTCAGTTTAATCGAAGTAATGGTTGTACTGCTGATCATCGGCATTATGGCGTCGATGATTGCGCCCTCCATTTTGGGCAATCAGGAACAAGCACAACTGAAAAAAGCGGCGGTAGATATTCAACAGCTCGAAAGCGCACTGGAGATGTATAAACTGCGTAATAATGTGTTTCCCACCAGCGAACAGGGACTGGAAGCGCTCGTCACCGAGCCAACTATTGATCCTATTCCACGCAATTACCAACAAGGTGGATTTATCAGACGTTTACCCGAAGATCCCTGGGGCAATCCCTATCAATTACTCAGCCCGGGAGAGGTGGGGATAATCGATATTTTCTCCTTTGGCCCCGATGGTGAACCGGGGACTGATGATGATATCGGTAACTGGAATATCAACGACTACCTGGGCTAGTCTTCTGATGCCCAAGTCGCTCATCCCTACTCGGCCAAAAAGCAGAGGTTTTACACTTATTGAAGTCATGTTAGTGCTGGCGATCATGGGGATGGTAGTCAGTACTGTGGTATTTAATGTCTCCGGTCAAAGTGGCGAAGACAGGCTCAAAAAACAGGTGCAGCGATTTCAGGTGGTATTTAGTATGGCAGGGGATTTTGCCGTGTTAAACCAGCGTCAACTGGGCTTGCGCGTGGAACAAGAAAAACAGCAATATGCTTTTATGGTTCTCGATGATGATCAGCAATGGCAGGAACTCAGTATAGATAAGGTATTTTCCAGTTACACCTTGCCTGAAGAGTTCAGTTTCGCCCTTGAGCTTAACGATTTACCCTGGGACACGGACGATAGCCTGTTTAATGAAGGTTCCTTTGACGCCCAGTTGTCTGTCAGTGATGAAGGCGTCAGTATAGGTGAAGAGGACGAGGAACAAAAAAAACTGCCGCCACCCCAGGTATTACTGCTATCGAGCGGTGACATCACACCCTTCTCCGTGACATTTACTTATGAACCTGATTTTGGTGATGAACGGGTGACCCATTTTCGTATCAATGGCCAAGACTCCCTGCCCCTTATTCGAGAAGGCCCCCTGGACACCTTATGAAACCGTTCTCTCACCAACGAGGAATGACCTTACTCGAGGTTATGGTCGCTCTTGTCATCTTTGCTATGACCGCCACGGCGATAATGAAAGCCGCGGGCGATCACTTGGCCAGTATCGGCCAGATAGAAGAGATCACCTTTGCTACCTGGGTGGCGAATAATCAATTGACCCAGCTGAATCTAGCGTCCAGCTGGCCACCAAAAAACAATCTCAAAGGTTCACAGAAAATGGCCGACCGTACCTGGTATTGGCAACAAAAAGTGGTCAAAACCAATGACAAATCATTATTCTTGGTTGAAGTCAGTGTGGCTTTAAGTGAGGACCAGTTAGCGCCTATTACCTCAGTCACGAGTTTCGTGGCCAAACAGTCTCCCGATGTCTAGGCCATCTTATATCCCCTATGCTGTCCAGGGATTTACCCTGCTGGAAATACTCATTGCTATGGCTATTTTTACCCTTATCGGGTTAGCCAGCACCTCAGTGCTAACCAGTGTGATTGACAGTGACGAATTATCCACTGAACGCTTCGAAAAGTTAGAAGGCCTACAACGCGCTATGTTGACCCTAGAAAGGGACATATTACAAGCCACACCCCGACCGGTTCGAATTAACGGAGAAATAAACCAACAGGTGATGATTGGCGGTGCAGATCAGTTTGACAGCGAAGCCGATGGCCTGGGCTTTGTTCATGGTGGCTGGCACAATCCGCAATTTATGCTACCCCGCAGCACCTTGCAAGCTGTCGCCTATCGCTTGCAGGAAGGACAGCTACAACGTCTGTACGGTAACTATCTGGATAATGTTATCGGCTATGAGCCTAAAATCAGGATTTTGCTCGAAGACGTTGAAGATTTTAGGGTTTACTTTTTGGCTGCCGATGAAACTGAAACAGGGGAAGGCGCCTGGCAGGAAAGTTATGCAGAGTCTGTGTTACCCAGGGCTGTGGCAATAGAACTGAGCAGCAAAGATTTTGGCTTTATGCGCCGGGAATTTTTGATCGCTGGAGCTGGCTCATGAGCCCCCGTAAGGAGAATGGGGTTGCCCTTATCATAGTGCTGCTAATAGTATCCATAGTCAGTGTGCTGGCCACCCAGATGGGAGCACGGTTACAACTACAGGTAAAACGCGCAGCAAATATTAAAGATAACAATCAGGCTTATTGGTACGCTATGGGGGCAGAGCAATACGCTCAAAAATCGATAAAATTTCTGCTAGACAATAGCAATGGCGTGATCCATTTAAATCAGCCATGGTCAGAAAAATTTGTTTATCCATTAGCCGGTGGCGGGATTGAGGCGCAACTCTCCGATATGCATGCCTGTTTCAATCTAAATGCCCTGCAGCCACAAACAACTGCCGGGGGTAACCGACAGACCACACCGGTTAGCGAACTGGAAAAGGCTTTTAAACGCCTGTTGACCCATATTGACAATGATATACCCACCTATGATATCGACACCTTAACCGACTCGCTGGTCGATTGGCTCGATACTGATGATCAAATGCATAATCAGGGCGCTGAAGACAGTGAATACGCATCCCGACAGTTTCCTTATTTAGCCGCCAATGCGTTAATGGTGCATCCATCAGAATTACGTATGGTAAATGGGGTGAAAATGTCCTGGTTCGATAAGCTGCTACCTGTGGTTTGCGCTATTCCAGGCAGCACTGGGTTAACAATCAACGTCAATACTATTGATGAGGAAAACATAGCTGTGCTGGCTGCCACTACAGGCTTGGAACTCTCGGCGGCCCAGAGCCTTATCGCCAGTCGCGACAAGGACGGCTTTACAACCAAAGGGGCTTTTTTGGCGGATAATGCTATTAATGCGTTAAATTTGTCTCCAGAACAACAAGAATGGTTCGATGTCACTACCTCACATTTCGTATTGCGCACCCGAACCAAGTACAATAATGCCACTTTTGCTATGGTCACTGTTTTTGCTGTCGATAAAAATCAAACTGTGACAGTGTTAAGTCGAGAATTTGGCACACTATAATGAATCAAACACACAAGCACTTGGTGCTGGCCCCACAGGCTAGCGCCTTTTTACCAGGTTATCAGGGTAGAGCAGTATAATGGAACAATTAGTTGTTAGATTAGGATCCGGTCACAATGATGTGATCCATTGGATAGTGTGGTCAACTCAGCTCGATGAGGTGATTGCTTCCGGAGAGTTACCCGGATCAGAAAATTTGGCTACATTGGGTGACCGGGCCGGTCAACGTCCCATCACAGTTCTGGTGCCAACCAGTGACGTATTGCTAAAATGGGTGAGCTTACCCAGTAAAGCCAGTCGCAAGGCTCTAAGTGCTATTCCTTTTATACTTGAGGACGAAATCAGTGGTGATATCGCCCTGCAATTTTTTGCCCTTGGCCCCAAAAGGGGTGGTGAACAAGCCGTCGCGGTGGTCAGCAAAGAGAAATTACACAGTTGGCTGGAGATCATTCACCAGGCAGGTCTGGATTGCGATACCTTGCTGCCTGACGTATTGGCTCTGCCCCAGGCACAAAAGGGCTGGGCACTGTTGCAATTGGGCCAACATTTACTGATCCGTCAGGATCAATGGAGTGGCTTACAAGGAGAAAAAAATTGGCTCATCCAGGCGATTAATCATTACGCCAAACAGCAAGCGAGCCCATTAAACATAGAAAATCATTCTGATTTAGCCCTGACTGATCTGAACAATGTGGCATTGCAACAAGCGCCTTTGGATATGCCGATGAAAGTATTGGCAAAAGGTGCCTCTCAAGCGAGTTTTAACCTGTTGCAGGGAGAATACCGGCCCAGCAACAAAAATAGCGGTTCCCTGATAAAATGGCGTCTGGCCGCTGTTTTAGCCATCGTTGCCTTGTCTACCACCTTGGTCGACAAAGTCATGCAACAACAGCAACTAAGTGCCCAACGTAGCTTACTAAGTGAGCAAATCGACGGTGAATTTAAGCGGGCTTTCCCCAATGCCGGACCCTATAGAGATTTAAAAGCCACTATGCGCAGTAAATTAATCACTTTGGAGCAAGGAGGAGGCGGCACCTCTATGCTCGCCATGTTTACCCAGTTGGCCGATGCGTTCGAGCAGAGTCAAGTCAAACCTGCCACCATCAAGTTTGATGCGGCGCGCAGGGAACTCCGCTTACAAGCCATGGCTGCTAACTTCGAAGCCCTGGAAAAATTTAAACGCCTAGCCCAAGCCAGTGGTTTTGTGGTTGAGCAAGGTGCCATCAACAATAAGGATAACCAGGTGATCGGTGCATTGTTGATCAGGAGCTAATATGAATAAAATTAAACAAAAATACAGCCAGTTAACTGAACGGGAACAACGCCTGGTGCTTCTAAGCATGGTAGTGATGGTAATAGGCTTGTTCTACTGGTTAGTATGGGCGCCGATGAACCACTCCATCGCCACTAACCATAAAGCGGTTGAACAACAACAACAGTTATTAAACTGGGTACAAAAAAACGCGGTCAGAGCCATCCAATTACGCAGCGCCAAGGGCGTGGCGACGAACTTTAAAGGTTCCCTGCCGCAAGCGGTTAATCAAACTGCTGCCCAGCTGGATATCGCCATCAGCCGCATGCAACCCCAAGGGGAGGAACTGCAAGTTTGGGTCGACCAGGCCCCATTTAATGACGTCTTGAGCTGGTTACAGTCATTGGAACAAATGGGGATCATCATTTTGGATCTCGATATTGCTGAAGCTGATGTGGTGGGTCATATCAAAATACGCCGCTTAAAATTAGGAAAATCATGAAGTCACTATTGAAATGGGGCTTTCCGTGCCTGCTGGTATATATGGTATTTCTCATTATCAAATTGCCTGCCGTACAAGTATTGGCGCGCTTGCCGTTGCCTGAGGATATTCAGCTCAATGGTGTATCTGGCACTATCTGGAACGGACAGGCCCAGCAGCTATTAGTGCGTGGTTTACCTATTGAACAACTGTCTTGGCAGCTGGCATTTTTGCCGTTACTAACCGGCACAGCACAGGTTTACGTCGATGGCGGTAATATTCGTCAAATGGACGAAATATCTATAAAGGGAGATATTTCTGTGGCCAAAGATAAACTGCAGGCAGATAATTTACAGCTTTATCTTCCTACGGATTGGGTGATTGCCAGCCTTGCATTACCCATAGCAATTAATGCCAGTGGGCGCTTTAAACTAGTGCTACAAGAACTGGATTATAGCGGCCATTGCCAAATATTAAACGGTAAGGGCCACTGGTTAAAAGCCCAGGTTCAGGGAAACAGCCAACCGATTTTATTGGGTAATTTTGATGCTGATTTAAGTTGTGTTAACCAGGAAATAGTACTGACTGTTAACGAGCCCAACCTTTTTGGTCTAAGTGCGGTGGCCCGTATTCCGGCAGATTTCAACTTTAACATCAGCGGGCGTTTTAAACCTGATGATGAGCTTCCTCAGGAAGTGCATCAAGCGGCGCAATTTTTTGGTCAAAAAGACGGACAAGGTTATTATTCCATTCGATTTTAGGCAGAAAAAAGGCGCCTCTAAGTGCGCCTTTTTACATTTTTTTTGACCTGGTAAACGTTACTGGTAATAGCCCAAACAGATTTCTACTTCTTCTTTTGAACCTAAGATCACTGGCACCCGCTGGTGTATCTCTGTGGGCATCACCTCCATGATCCGTCCATGCCCGGTTGAAGCCAACCCTCCGGCTTGTTCCATCAAGAATGCCATGGGATTCGCTTCATATAACAAACGCAGTTTCCCCGGCATTTTGGGATTACGTTTATCAAAGGGGTACAAAAATATTCCACCTCGGCTAAGAACTCGATGAACATCCCCCACCATGGCAGCCACCCAACGCATATTGAAATCTTTCTCACGGGGTCCTTCTTCACCGGCAATAAGATCCGCTATATAATTCTGGATAGGCGCTTCCCAATGGCGCTGATTAGAGGCGTTAATAGCAAATTCGGCTGTTTGCTGAGGGACCTGAATATTTTTCTCGGTTAACAAAAAACCGCCATGGGTTTTATCCAGGGTATACAAGTGTGTGCCCCGGCCAGTGGTCATAGCTAACATAGCAGATGGGCCGTAAAGTACATAACCCGCCGCCACGATTTGCGTACCGGGTTGCAAAAATGCCGAGGGATCATTCGCATCCATCCACTGGGGAGCGTGAGTAATGGAAAAGATAGTGCCTATCAGACTATTAATATCGGTATTTGAAGAGCCGTCCAGAGGGTCAAAGCTCACCAGGTAATTACCATTTGGATTGCAAGGAACCACGTTTTCTTCTTCTTCGGAGGAAATCGCTTTGACATAACCGGACTCACTGAGAATATCTTTGAGGATCTGATTGGAAATCACGTCCAGTTCTTTCTGGGTTTCCCCTTGTACGTTTTCACTCAAGGTCGATCCCAGCACGCCCGCCAACGCACCTTGACTGACCCTAAAAGAAATTTCTTTGCAGCCCGCTAATAAAGTTCTTAACAGCAGGATCAGCTCCATAGGAGCGCCATCTTCTTGCAGTTGGGAATTGAGTCTTTTCATTTCTTGTATTGACCTTATGTCTTTATTGTAGGGACAGCTAGTTTCCTAAACAGGTGCAAGATAAAGTGACAGCAAGCTTAGGGTTTTCAGGTGACTGGTATTATTTATTGTTGTCACACTGCTAAACGATAAAGATTGTAACTGGATTAAAGACAAAACTCATGAATAAAGCGTAGATAGCAAATTTTTTATTGGCTATTAACAAAATTATCATCCTATCATGGGTTAGCGGTTTTGTATCTGGTAACCTAAGAGCAGTTATCACTGCGAATTGAGTTTATGCATCTACATATTTTAGGTATCTGCGGCACGTTTATGGGCGGCATAGCAGCAATTGCCAAGGCCATGGGACATCAGGTTACCGGGTCAGACAGCAACGTCTACCCTCCCATGAGCACCCAACTGCAAGAATTGGGTATAGAGCTGACCCAAGGTTATGACGTTAACCAGTTTACACCCCAGCCCGATATAGTGGTTATCGGAAATGCTCTGTCCAGGGGCAATAGCGCGGTAGAATATGTATTAGATCGCAACATTCCCTACACCAGCGGTCCCCAGTGGCTGCTGGAAAATGTGCTTAAAGAACGTTGGGTATTGGCTGTAGCCGGTACTCACGGCAAAACCAGTACAGCCAGTATGCTCGCCTGGGTCCTCGAGCAGGCTGGCCTGTCACCAGGTTTTCTGATCGGTGGTATACCACAAAATTTTGCTATTTCAGCTCGCCTCGGTGATACCCCATTTTTTGTTATTGAGGCAGATGAGTATGACAGTGCATTTTTTGATAAACGCTCCAAGTTCGTTCATTACCGGCCGCGTACGTTAGTATTAAATAATCTTGAATTTGACCATGCGGACATTTTCAGTAATTTAGGCGATATTCAAAAGCAGTTTCATCACCTGATGCGCATGTTACCTAACAACGGTCTGGCCATCGCCCCCAAACACGATAGTAACCTGACCAAGGTATTGGACATGGGCTGCTGGTCACCGGTGCAGTTTATCGGAGGTGACTGGCAAATCGGTGATCCCCTGCCTGATGGCAGTGAATTTGATGTGTTATTTAAGGGTAAGAGTTTTGGTCGGGTTAAATGGGAGTTACTTGGTCAACATAATATGCATAATGCCATGATGGCTATTATTGCTGCTCGCCATGCTGGCGTGTTTCCCAAAGTAGCAATTGACGCTTTAGGCCAGTTTGTTAACGCTAAAAGACGTATGGAAGTCATAGGTAAAGTCAACGATATCACCCTATATGATGATTTTGCTCACCACCCCACGGCCATAGCCACCACCATTGAAGGACTACGAGCCAAAGTGGGCGATGCACGGATTCTGGTGGTTCTCGAGCCTCGCTCAAATACCATGAAAATGGGCGTGCATAAAGAAACGCTCGCGGCATCCTGGTCTTTGGCAGATCAAGTGTTTATCTTCCAACCCACTAATCTGAGCTGGTCAATGGATGCCTTGTTGGCACAAAGCAAGGTAACGGCTTCGTTGCACAAAGATATGCACGTGTTGGAGAAATCTATACTCTCTTATGTGCAAGCTGGAGACCATGTATTGATCATGAGTAATGGCAACTTTGATGGTATTCATCAACGCTTATTACAACAGCTGTCACGCTAGTGTGACCATCATGTTTAGCTATGCGTCATTCGGCGTACGGAACTTACTATTATATAAGACGACACTATGCAAAAAATACTACTCACCTTGTTCTCCATTACCTGCAGCCTAAACGCCTTTGCCTGGGGGCAGACTGGACACAGGGTAACAGGTGCAATCGCCGAACAATATTTGACGCCTAAAGCCCGGACGGCAATTCATGTATTATTACCCTTGGAGGATCTGGCCGAAGCCTCTACCTACGCCGATGAAATGCGTTCCAACCCGAAAGAATTTTGGCAAAAAATCGCCAGACCTTTTCACTATGTAACTATACCTGCAGGGAAACGTTATGCCCAAATTGGCGCACCTAAAGAAGGGGATGCAGTCAGTGCATTAACAATGTTTAGCACCACCCTTAGAGACCCCAATGCATCCGTTGAGCAAAAACGATTAGCCCTACGCTTTGTGATACACATTATTGGCGATTTGCATCAACCCCTGCATGCCGGCAATGGCAAGGACAAAGGCGGTAATGACATCAAAATAAATTTTTTCTGGAAAGATTCTAACCTGCATAGGGTGTGGGACAGCGAAATGCTTGACCAGCGTCAGTTATCCTATACCGAATGGACAGCTCAGTTAAGTCGTAAAATCAGTCCTCAGGACGTCAAAGCCTGGAGCGTGACAGATCCACTGATATGGATAGCAGAAAGCAGCAGAATCCGTGATGAGATATATCCCCAGGAGGAAAAAATCTCATGGGATTATCTTTATGTCCATATGCCTCAAGTAAAACGCAGATTGCAAATGGCTGGCGTTCGGATGGCTGCTTATTTAAACGAAATCTATCAATAACTAACACCTGCCCTTAGCATTGCAGCCAGGCGGCAAAGGAACTCAACCCCATGAGCTTAGACTTACTAAGTGTTTGGGGTGAGTGGGAGCAGCCAACAACGGTGCATCTTCAAGGGAGACCGGTGTAGACGTTAATCTTTAGGATTGATGGTATGGGGCACTATATTTGTGTACTGCATCCACAAACACTTTGGCATTTTCAGGCGGTACGTCTAAGTGTATACCATGACCTAAATTAAATACGTGTCCGGGGCCACTGCCAAAGCCGGCCAGGATAGTTTGCACTTCCTGTTCGATACGTTCAGGTTGTGCATATAACATAGAGGGATCCATATTCCCCTGCAACGCAACTTTATCCCCGACACGTTTTTTGGCATCACCAATGTCTATGGTCCAGTCCAACCCAATACCATCACAACCTGTGGCCGCTATCGACTCCAACCACATTCCTCCGTTTTTAGTGAATAAAGTCACAGGGACCCGGCGTCCGTCGTTTTCCCGGGTCAAACCATCGACAATTTTGTGCATATATTGCAACGAAAAATCTCGGTAATCCCGTGGTGACAATACGCCTCCCCAAGTATCAAATACCATAACCGATTGGGCACCTGCGGCAATTTGTGCATTCAAGTATAAAATGACCGAATCAGCCAATTTGTCCAATAATAAATGCAGTGCCTGGGGCTCACTGAAAGCCATTTTTTTAATTTTAGTAAAGGCTTTGCTTGAACCGCCTTCCACCATATAGGTTGCCAGCGTCCAGGGGCTACCAGAAAAACCTATTAAAGGAACCTGGCCATGCAGGTTTTTGCGCACCGTGCGGACAGCATTCATCACATACTGTAGTTCCTGCTCCGGATCGGGGTTGGGCAACTTTTGAATATCGGCCATACAAGTAAGGGGTTTAGCAAATTTAGGCCCTTCACCTGGTTCAAAATACAACTCCAAACCCATCGCATCTGGAATAGTCAGAATATCTGAAAAGATAATGGCTGCATCCAGTTCAAAACGACGCAGTGGCTGTAAAGTCACTTCGCAGGCCAGCTCAGCATTTTTACACAAAGACATGAAATCTCCAGCCTCGGCGCGCGTTGCCTTGTATTCCGGTAGGTAGCGCCCTGCCTGTCTCATCATCCACACGGGCGTAACATCAACGGGTTGACACATTAGCGCCCGCAGATATCGGTCATTCTTTAGTTCTTGCATTTTTTTCCCCTGTTCATCGAATATCCCAATTAGCCCTAGGCCAAAAAGTCGTTATTGTATCTTTTTTGCTGTTACAAGGAATGAGAAATCCGCCCAAATATTGTAAAACTTTGCAGTATTCACCTAATCTTCATTACAACAATATTGCGCAAGCAAAATGAATAATAGAAATCCCAAAAAATGAGGCCTGGAGGCTAAAATAATCAAAGCCCATTAGATGTGGTGTTTTTTATTTGTGGGATTAATTTTCACCCCTTGCTCTATCTCCATCACGGTATGTTGAATAAGTTTACCGGCAATAGAAAATTTAGGAGGGGTTTGGGGTAACTCATCATGTTTGAACCAATACGCTTCAAGTATTTCATGACCGTCCACTGCAATTTCTCCGCCGGCAAAGTCCGCCAAAAAACCAACCATCAAGGAGTGGGGAAACGGCCAGGGTTGACTGGAAAAATAGCGCAGATTTTTAACCTCTATCCCGACTTCTTCCATAACTTCTCTGTGTACCGCTTGCTCCAAGGTTTCCCCGCTTTCCACAAAGCCAGCTAAGGTAGAAAACATGTTGCGCTTTTGTTGTGGTTTGCCCTGGGCAAGCAATATTGTATTTTCATGGGAAATAGCCACTATAATACAGGGCGAAATTCTTGGGTAGCAGCGGTGATGGCATCGGCAGCATTGCACTGCCATTTCCCAATCTATGCTCTGCATAGTCGAGCCACATTGACCGCAAAAACGATGGGTACGTAAAAACAAAGCTATTTGCCAGGCTCTTGCGGCCATTTCGAATAAGCCAGCTTCACATTGCATTAGCACAGTTCGCAGACTCACTGCTTGCAGAGTCGCTTCCTCTACCCACTCATTACCCATATCGATCAAGTAGCACGGCTTGTCATCATAATGGCCAATTTGCACAACCTGCTCACGATAGGCATGGGCAAATGGTAAACTAGTCCAACGTCCTATTATGGGTGTGGGTTGAACAACATTTGCTAACACTTTTTCTGCCACAAATATAAGCCAAACAGCTTCTTGCTCAGGTTTGATTTCAACGTTCTGCTTTATCATAATGTTTAAAACAACACCTTATTAATCTATTGCTGCCTGACTTTTAGCACGAAAATGGCTGGGGACAGGGTTTTCTTTTGGGTCAAGGCCCCCTATCACAGAGACCGTCATCGCTACATAGTCAGGTTATCATTCAAATAACCGGGATAAAAATAGCGTGAAAATGCCTAGTGTATATTCTATCCATTAGCCTGACTGATTAGATATCCCCCAATAGGGCTTTGCACTAAAGATGAATTTAATGAGATATATCAATACACTATTAATATAAAGCCCGGTCAGGGAGTGCTATACTCAAAGCGAACTTAAGATAGTGTTATTGCGCTAACCGGGGTTAAATGTCACGCTTAAAACAGATTATATTCGAAGGTAAGTCACACACAAAATGAGTATTTCGCAACAAGTAGAAAAAGCACGCACTTATTGCGAAAGCAAAGGTGCACGGTTTACGCACCTGCGGGAAAAAGTGTATGCTTTGCTATTAGCTAAGGCAGGCGCAGTGGGGGCCTATGATTTACTGGATACCCTCAAAGAAACAGAGACCAACGCCAAACCCGCTACGGTCTATCGCACTCTGGATTTTTTACTTGAATTTGGCTTGATCCACCGTCTGGAGTCCACCAATGCATTTGTCGCCTGCCACCATTTTGGTTGCAGTCATCCGGTGCAATTTCTTATTTGCGACAAATGTGGCCTGGTCAAAGAAATTCAGTCTCAAGGATTACAGGAAACGTTAGACAAACACGCTGAATCCTATGGTTTTCGAGTATCGAAACAAACCATCGAAGCTCACGGCACCTGCTCCGTATGCCAATAATACAAAATGGATTTTAATCAGTTGCACCCTGAGATACAACAGGAAGTCTTTCGCCAATGAACGCTGCATTTATCAATCCCTTTATCGCAGCTCTGCACAATGTATTAAGCATGATGGCACAAATAGAACTGACCCCTGGGAAACCCCAGAAGAAAACCAATACAATAGCCAAAGGGGATGTATCCGGCTTAATCGATATGGTGGGCGGTGAAATATGTGGTTCCCTATCTATCACCTTTGAGAGCGAACTGGCCAAGCATATAATACATAACATGCTTGGCGAAACACATGACGCTATAGATGACGATGTAAGCGACATGGTAGGTGAAATTACCAACATGATTTGTGGGGGAGCAAAAAAAGACCTGAGCAAACTTGGTTACAATTTTAACATGGCTACCCCGATTGTTTTTTCAGGTAAAAATCATACACTGAGTCATTCTTCTAGTGGCCACAAAATGATCATGCCCTTTGACAGTCCATATGGAAAAGCCTTCTTAGAAATGTGTTTTGACACATAAAACTTGGGTGAGCATTAATTTTACCTAAATATTACGGCTAAAGGTCGTCTGTTTTTTATAATTAGCGAGGAAATAGTTACGTAATTAGCTATTATAGAAGACATTAATACGGACAGGTGACATCTGTCTATAACGCATACAAGCGACAACTTAACGATTAATGAAAATACGGCATATTATCTGCTTGATTTTGAAGGTTCGATGGATATGCCTGCACATTTAAAAATAAGTCTCTCAGACAATAATTTAACGACCCCTATATGAAACTGGTTGTTGGCGCTAGATGCCTGGCAGTGGATGTATTTACGCAAGCATAAAAATAATGCTCTCGGTCGTTATCTAATTGTAACAGTTACCGGACAATAAAATATTTACACACTATAACTACATTGGATATCAAAGCTGTACACCAAACGTTGATATCAATTAACCAACACAACATTAAGGACTATATTATGAAAAAGACCATGACAGCCATGGGTATCCTACTTGCTTTTACCGGCAGTGCTTTTGCTCAAGCAGCACCTGAAGGCGATAAGTGGGTAGCAGGATTCGCTGAATATTATAAGACGGATAATGGTAAATCTGGCTTTCCAACTTATTATGATGATGGTGTTGGTGTGGGTGCCGAAGTTGGTTTTCGTATCGAGCCCCAGTGGGCGGCGAGATTAGAATGGTCAAATCTTAATATTGATGCACTCCCGGGTGAGTCAGATGAATCTGGCTTTCGCATTGGCATTGATGCCATGTACTTTTTACCTGATGATTTGCTGTATATCTTTGGTGGTCTAAAACACCTGGATCTGGGTGACAGTCAACGTCTGGCAAACATTGGTTTAGGTAAACATTGGGCCATTAATGATAAATGGCGGGTCATCACTGAAGTTGCGGCTACCCATGATTTTGGTGAAGCCTACAACGATGTGAGTGCTAAGTTAGGTTTGGCTTACAGCTTTGGTGCAACCTCAACTTCTAGCCCGGCTACCCGTGATTCAGATAACGACGGCGTCAGCAATAGCATAGATCAGTGCCCTGGTACTGCCCCAGGCGTTACCGTTGATGCTATGGGTTGTGCTATTGCAGCATCAATCACAACACCACTAGACTCAGACAATGATGGCGTGTCAGACGATCGCGACAACTGTGCCAATACTCCCTCATCTGACAAGGTAGATGCAACAGGCTGTAGCTTGTTTACCGAAGTAGAAGTCGTTGAGACCTTAGAAGTACTCTTTAGCAATAACAGTGCAAAAGTTGACGATTATGACAGTCAAAAATTCATAGACTTTGCTGCATTCATGAAACGTTTTCCAACAACTGATACTGTGATTGAAGGTTACTCATCAGCACCGGGTGAAGCAGACTACAACATGTGGCTGTCTGAAGAGCGTGCTAAAGCGGTACGTACCTTGTTAATCGAACAATACACTATAAATCCTAACCGCATCACAGCTGTTGGATTTGGTGAAACTAAATTATTGGATGCGCCAACGGCCAAAGAAGCCAACAAAATCAATCGCCGCATCGTAGCAAAAGTAGCGGCTTCCAAACGTGAAAAAGTAACTAAGTAATCCTTACTTACCCAGCATAATTAAAAAAGGGAGATGCTATGCATCTCCCTTTTTTTATCTCACACACAAACTAATAGTCATCGCTTATTTCAGGCCCTACGTAATTATCAAAACGTGAAAATTGCCCCTGGAATGTCAAACGTGTGGTACCTATGGGGCCATTACGCTGTTTACCAATAATAATTTCCGCTATGCCTTTCTCCGTGCTGGCTTCGTTATATACTTCGTCTCTATAAATAAACATGATCAAATCCGCATCTTGCTCGATAGAGCCAGATTCACGTAGGTCAGAGTTAATGGGCCGTTTGTCGGAACGTTGCTCCAATCCTCGATTTAGCTGAGACAAGGCCACTACAGGTACTTCCAGCTCTTTTGCTAATGATTTCAACGAGCGGGAAATTTCAGCGATTTCCAGATTCCGGTTATCACTCAAGCCAGGTACCTGCATTAACTGCAAGTAATCAATCATGATCAAACTAATACCGCCCTTCTCCCTCGCAAGCTTACGGGCCCGTGAGCGCACTTCCATAGGCGTCAAACCGGAAGAGTCATCAACATACAGGTTATCTTTATCTTTGAGCATCGCCATAGTGTTAGACATACGCGCCCAATCTTCATCATCAAGTTGCGCAGTCCGAATTTTAGTTTGATCTACCCTGCTAAGCGAAGCGAGCATCCGCATCATGATCTGTTCCGAGGGCATTTCTAAACTAAACACTAATACGGGCTTTTCTTCTAACAACATAGCGTTCTCACACAAATTCATCGCAAAGGTTGTTTTACCCATCGATGGACGCGCTGCCACTATGATCAAATCAGATTGTTGCAGACCACTGGTTTTTTTATCAAGATCCGTATAACCGGTAGAAACCCCTGTGACTTCTTTATTACTTTTTACTAAGGCTTCCAGGCGGTCGATGGTCTTGCTCAGTACCATCTCTACACTACGTGGACCTTCGTTTTTACCCGTGCGTTTTTCGGCTATTTCAAAAACCCGACTTTCTGCCATATCGAGAATTTCGCCGCTATTCCTGCCTTCGGGGTTATAACCCACATCGGCTATCTCATGTGCGACGCCAATCAGTTCTCGCGTAACAGCTCGTTCTTTAATGATATGTGCATAAGCCGTTACGTTAGCTGCGCTAGGGGTGTTTTTTGCCAATTCGCCCAGATATGCGAAGCCACCGGCTGCTTCTAGCTCATCGAGATTCTCCAGGTTTTCCGACACAGTGATCAGATCAACCGGCTGGTTGTTTTTTAACAGCCGCAGGATGGCGCGATAGATCGTTTGATGAGAGCGATTATAGAAATCATCTTCGACTACCACTTCCGCTACCTTGTCCCAAGAATCCGGTGAGATCAGCATACTGCCAAGCACAGACTGCTCCGCCTCAATCGAATGGGGTGGGATCTTTAATTTTTCGACTTTACGGTCAGAATTTTTTTGCGGGACGATTTTCACAGATAGAGCACATTTATCCTCAAATACAGATTACTATTATGGGGCAAAAGTAGTTAATTAGTAAAGGTCTCTGTTAGGTAAAGCCGCTGTTATTCACCGTCAGAATAGGCTGTAACCGCCGCTATAAATTGACTACCATAACGTTCCAATTTAGTCTGGCCTACGCCATTGACCTGTAAAAACTCCTTTGCAGATTGGGGCAGTTTGTTGGCCATTTCAGCCAAGGTAGCATCACTGAATACCACAAAGGGTGGAACATCTTCTTGCTGGGCGATGTTCTTACGCAGATGTTTGAGTTTGGCAAACAATACCCTGTCGTAAGTCAACTCCTGGCGTTTGGATTTTTTACCTGAGTCAATACTCAGGCGCGGTATCGCCAACGTTAAGCTCTGGCCGCCACTTAACAGAGGCCTGGCTGCCTCGGTCAGCTTTAATACTGCGTTTTGGGTAATATCGATGCGCAACAGACCCTGATGAATAAGCTGATTGATAATATTGTGCCAATAAGCATCCGATTGTTCTTTGCCTATACCAAAGGTGCTCAGGGCATCCTGGCTTTGCTCGATAATGCGTTTTAATTTCTTGCCCCTTAACACATCTATAACGTATTGACTGGCTGCGGTTTGTTGCAAACGATAGATACAGGACAATACTTTTTGTCCATCTATGGTGCCATCAAAGCGTTTAGGCGGATCCAGACAAATATCGCAGTTGCCACAGTGCTCGGCTGAATATTCAGAAAAATAGTTAAGCAACACCTGGCGCCGGCAGGTCTGGGCTTCGGCAAACGCTTCCATAGCGGCAAATTTTTGCAATTCGATATCCAGCCGCGCTGGGTTGTCACCCATGCCTATCCATTGGCGGATCCTGACCGCATCTTTTTCATCAAACAATAACAACGCCTCAGCGGGCATACCGTCGCGACCGGCTCGGCCGGTTTCCTGATAATACCCCTCAATACTGCGAGGTAGATCAAAATGCACCACAAAACGTACGTTGGACTTATTAATACCCATTCCAAATGCCACTGTCGCTACTATGACATCGATATTATCCTGAATAAAATCACGTTGAATTTTATCCCTTATGGGCCCTTCCAGGCCGGCATGGTAACCGGCGCAGCTCACACCTTGTCTTGCCAGAGTCAGGCTCAGTTCATCTACTTTTTTGCGACTGTTACAATAGATGATACCGCTGCCCTCTTGCTGGCGTACGTATTGGATCACCTGGTCTGTGGCTTTATATTTAATTAGCTGGTTATAACGGATATTGGGTCTATCGAAACTGCCTTTAAAAATAAAAGGATCCTGCAAGTCAAGCTGTTGCAAAATATCACTGCGGGTGGTCAAATCTGCAGTCGCTGTCAATCCCACCATTGGCACATGGCTAAAATGCTGTTTGAGCTGGCCAAGCTGTCGATATTCTTTGCGAAAATCATGCCCCCAATGGGACACACAATGGGCCTCATCCACAGCAAACAAGCTGATGGGTAACGTTTGTAAGCGCTGAATAAAGTCGAATTGCAACAAACGCTCTGGGGCCACATAAATCAGTTTATATTTTCCGTCTTGCATACCACGATATACGTTGTGTATTTCCTGTGGACTGAGGTTCGAATTGATATAAGCAGCACTGACGCCAGAGGCCACCAGCGCATCAACCTGATCTTTCATCAATGCGATAAGCGGAGAGACTACTATAGCCAAACCTTCCTGGACCAAAGCCGGAATTTGATAACACAGAGATTTCCCTCCGCCAGTGGGAAGCAAAATCAGGCAGTCCCTGCCATTGAGAATGTGGCTGATGGCTTCTTCCTGTCCGTCGCGAAAGGCAGTGTAACCAAAGGTCGTTTCTAACACCTGATAGGCTTGCTGGATGGGATCGACTTTAACAGTGGCATATGTGGCAAGAGGGTTAAGATCGGACAAAAAATTGCAGCTCCGGGCAGTTAGCAGTGGTCCATAGTTTACGTGTTTTTACGTGTGTATTCACTTGCCAAGGCCGAATAAATTCGCCACATTAGACTGACAAGAATAAAAAAGTACTTTTATGGCTAACCGGGCTCACAACAACTCACCCAACATGCGACCCCACTTTTCAGCCAATACATACCCTTTAATCAATTGCTCGGTCTGCAGATCCACCAACCAAGTAAAGACAAGGCGGTGATCCGCTGCCCTGGGACGATAAACTTATGGGCAATCCCATCCATAAAATTCTGCACGGAGGGGTAATCGCGGCTATTTTATATACAGTAGGTGGCCTGATGGCGGTTATTTATGCCGTTAAAGATATAGCAAATCTGAGTATTGAGGACTTTCAACGAAAGCTGCCAAATGTGAGTACCATCGATATGCCGGTGGATTATTTACGCCCAGGTAAGGGCAAAGCATTTATCGCCATCGCAAAGATAAAAAGACGCGGTGTGCCGCGCACGACCATTATGGATGCTGAGCTGGACCCAAGCCACAGGGATGGTCCAGCCGTTAATGTTAGCTCCACAGCAGCGCCCCGCTGAACGACGAACCCTCGGATGGCTCGACTGGAACGCAGCGACCACAATGGCTAAACAGCAAACATGTTCGAAATGACGTAACAAGAAATAGCCGTTATGTAAGTGATTTTTTAATGAAAAAAATCAGGGAGGAAAATACCTAAGCCTCTGGTAGGAAAATGTGAATTTTTTACTTCATGCTTCTCTTAGGAGTTTTGCTTGATCTTAATCAATATACTGCCCCGCAAAACAGCTTAAATAATAGCCTCCCATTGTGGTCATTCATACATAAGCCATTTGTGTTTATGTATATATATGTGTAATCAAGTCAATCTTAGCGACTTATAAAAGGACGAGTATCATGTCAAATGTTTCTATATCAAAACATTCAAACAACGGCAAAAACAAAGGTATTGCTCCATTAGCCGTGAACTTACCTTATATCGACGACTTTTTCGATAAGTTTGCTGGCAGCTGGCCATTTATGCGCCCTGGCTCTCCAACCTTGGAATCTACCGATATGGGCCTTGCCCCTAAAGTCGACATTGTTGAAGATGACCAATCCTACACTTTATCTGCTGAGCTTCCCGGGCTGGACCTGGATAATATTAATCTGGACTTGTCTGATGGTATTTTAACCTTAAGCGGTGAGAAAAAGACCAAAAAAGAAGAAGACAAGAATGGTAATTACCACCTGGCCGAACGCAGCTATGGATATTTTAAGCGTAGCTTTTCACTGCCCCCCAGTGTAGAAGAGGATAAAATCAGCGCAGACTTCAAAAAAGGTGTCTTGCATGTTTCCATGCCCAAGTCGGAAAAGGCGCAACAGAACCAGCGTAAAATACAGATTAAAGAATAGGTGTTGCGGTATATTAAGCATCACGTCTTGCTAGATGTATACCCGTCTCCCTTGAAGCTGCAGCATTATTAGCTGCTACACTCACCCTAATCACTTAGTAAAGCTAATCTCATGGGGCTGAGCTCTTTTGCCGCCTAACTGCAACGTCAATGGCTTTGGGTATATAATCAATGGGCAATAGAGCTGGCGAAGGTCGCTCACCGGACATTTGTCACACCCTTAGGGGGGTACAAAACGTATCGATTGGAAAATGAGCATTGACTTATCCCGCCCACTTGTAGCGTTAACGAGCCAGCATGATCCACGACGGTTTGTTGACTCATCTGCAATGACAGCAGATAAGTCCACACAGCAGCTGAGCAATCAGAACTCAGCTTAGATGCCTAAGATATAGGAGGCTTGCTTGCTGATGCAATCAAACTGCCACAGATTAGTGATAAAAATCCTTTGGATTACAGCATAACTCTGCCAGGGTTATTAGATGATATCGAATACACTTTACATGCTTTTTTGAAACACAATAGTTTAGCGTATGACGCAGAACATCGTCTGGCATTTCGTGAATTGGCGCTCGCCATTGGTTTACAGGCCATCAGCGATGCAACAGCATATTAAGCAAAACCCTGCACCTTTTACTCACAAGAGTGAATTGCGTGGCTTATTAATAATAACTAGCTGTATTTGAGCCAATCCATCACCGTATTGAAAGCTTCTGGTTGACCCTCCAGCACCAGAAGTCTAATAGCTGACTTGGTCACAGCGATATTAATAACGTAATGCTGGCCACTAGTTTACTGCCCGATGGTTATTTATCATTATCCCAAGCTGGGCAGCCGACCTAAGGCCATCAGTTACAAGATTATATGGGTGGAGTGAATAAGAGAAGATCAACATAAAAAAAGAGCCTTACCCTGAGGCCCAACTGCGAACCGACTTCATCGCCAATGTCAGGATTTAAAACGGGTCACTATAGATACAGTATATCCTTGCGAGTCTTGGCCAATATTGCCAACACTTTATTTTGCTGTGGATGAGGGATATCCGCTTTAGTCATAGCATTGATAAACAAATCCACACCGCGGTTAAAATCAGCCTCTGAAATATTCATGCCCCCGTGTACCTGCTCCATCGTATCCCCGCTATACTCGCAAGGTCCACCAGTCAACTGGCACAGATGTTCAACCAGTTTCTCATGGAATCGCTCAACATCTGAATCCTTAAAGTATGCAAATATGGCCACATCAAATTCAATCTCACGAATAAAATTGTCGACCACTTGCTCGACTTTTACCTGGCCCCCTAACTGGCGATACAGACTATCATTGGAAGTGTTACTGCAGGCAACTAAGCTCATAAAAATAAGCGCCAAAAGAGTGAGTAATTGAGGTTTCATCTTATCACCAAAGTTGTCCACTGAGTGAAAGGTACAGGCCATCCTGGCCATCAGCACCGGCAATTTTACCTAAATTTGCCCAGGCCAGGGTGACACTGAACGCTTTGTTTGGCATATAGCTGACGAATATGTCTCGCCAGTCATCTTCGCCAAGCCCCAAATTATCAGGTTTTTGGCGATATTCTATGCCTATCGCTACATAACGAGACAACAAAATGCCTGCGGACACTTCCAGCATAACCTGGTAAGAGTTGTTTTCCAGGCCTCCATAACCCAACAATCCCATTTCGTTGGCTTTAGTCGCGCGAGCCGTTACATTCCAAAGTGCATTGTAGCCCCCCACGGCTCCCAAGTGTACTTTGGTTGCCGCCAGATAAAAGTCTGTGCCGCTGGCGGTTTTAACCGCTCCCACAGCGCTAGCAATGGCTTGGTCAGTAAGTTGTTTGTGTTGTAATCCGAAGCTAATTTGTGGCCAATGGGAATAGACCACATCGCCATAAAGTCGATACTTGGCGCCATAAATATTTTGTTTGATCGATACACCTGCGTCTTTTAAATCAAAGCGCTGCTGAGCAACACTTAACTCTAGGCGATCATAAAAGGAAGCGCTGATCCCCAACACATTGAGTCGATAGTCATCCACATCCACGTTGGTGACCACTGCGCTCACTGACATTTGGTCGCGACTGTCATAGCCTGATAACGTTGCCCAAGGCACGAGTCCACCTCCACCACTTCCTTCAAGCTGGACTAGACCTGCTGTGCCTATCAATTTACCGTCTTGGGCAAACGTTAACGGGGCGCTGCTCAATAGAGTCAAGACTAGCCAGTAGTAAAACCATCTTAGATTAGGCATTATATTTTCCACCAGTTAGTGTTTTGATGTTTCGCCTGCCACCCTAGGAGTTTGTCAAAAGGTAGGGGTCTGCTGATATAATAACCTTGGGCCAGGTTGCAACCCCAATCACGGAGTAGCATCAAGCTTGCGTGGTTTTCAATGCCTTCAGCGACAACATCCAGAGCAAAGCTATGGGCCAGGTCAATAACCGTTTTAACGATTTTTTGATCTCCCTGCTGTGAATCCAGTTGCATAACAAAACTTTTGTCCACCTTCAAAGTGGTAACCGGCAGATTTTTTAGATAAGACATCGAAGAATAACCTGTGCCAAAATCATCAATGGCCAAAGCAAAGCCCTGCTCTCGAAA
>JBKEFM010000003.1:0-67222 GCA_046709505.1 Paraglaciecola sp.
TCTACTAAATGCATTAAAAACAGTTACTTGTGATTTTTATTGTTAATTATCACCTGCTTAAAATCGCGTATTGTTAAATACCTGTTAAATAATTAGTGACATTGTACGATGTTTGCTTTAGCTTAAATGAAAGGGCTTACATCGATAATGTAAGGCCTTTCACGTTACTTGAAAGGGCTTACATGTGAGAGGGCTGGCTTTCATGTTGTTGTTTCTTCACTGCTGATTACATAAGGCATGACAAATCAAGATTTACCCTCCACGCCTGTAGTTGCTGTGGTAACAAAATGAAATGAATGGCTTTTTGCAAGCAGATGTTTTTGCTTATGGTCACTAACGTAGTTGTCCATATAACTTATGGGATGGCAACAAAATTAAGAGGGTATGTCATTTACGGCGTTAAACAGTGATCTATCACTTGGCATTAATTTGGTATGAATATAATCCCTTTATTTGATGGTTTTGAGCCTTGAACGTCGGGTGAAGTCTTTGTCAATTAAGACTTAGAGCTCAGTAATTACGATGCACATTTTAAAAACAGCTTTTTTAACCAAACAAATTTAAGACTTGTTATTTAATTTAGGAACTTTGATGAAAAAAATACACAGAACTAGTCCATTTAATAAAACCCTGTTAGCTATATTTATGTCGACAGCCCTTTCTGGTTGTTTGAGTGATGATGACGATGACCCAGTAGTGGTTGATGACGTAGTAGTTGTTGTTAATGCCAGTCCTGTTGTAACCAGTTCTGCTACGATAGCAGTAACCGAAGGAGACACTTACACTTATACATTTGCAGCCACTGACGCTGATGACGATAGTTTAACTTTGAGTGCAACGACCCTTCCTGCATGGTTACTTTTTGATACCACAACAGGTGTGCTAAGTGGTTCGGCTGCAGCAGCAGATGTGGGTAGCCATGATGTTACCCTATCCGTAAGCGATGGCACTGATGCGACTACGCAGTCCTTTACTATTGATGTGGCTGCTATCGTGGTAGCCAATACTGCGCCAGTGATCAGCAGCACAGCTGTGGTCAGTGGGACAGTGGGTGCTAACTATACATACATTTTCACCGCAACTGATGTTGATGATGACACGCTGAGTATGTCTTCGGGCACTTTACCTGCGTGGGCCATGTTTGATAATGCAACCGGTATTCTATCTGGTACACCTGACGTGGCTGGTGACTTCGCTATTGAACTGATGGTTAGCGACGGTACCGATTCGGCCACCCAAACATTTACCATTGTGGTAGCTGAAGCATCAACCATGACAGTAGAGCTTGTGGTTTTTGAGAACGCAGCACAACAAGAATGGGCGGCTTGGATAAACGACGGTGGTTCTACAGAAGTGGTTACAGATGATGTTGAGCACGACCAAGCGACCAAATTTACGTTGACTGCGCCTTCTGTTGCTGGCTTTACCGCTCGCGAAACAGATGGTGCTGTCGGTGGAATGCCTTTTGATGCTTCAGCTATCGCATCTACTGCTAGTATTACGTTTGAGTTGAAAATGCTAAAGGCGCCAGATGCTGGTGTGGTTGATTGGAAATTCAAAGTCGAAGGAGGTGGCGCCAGTGAACTTAGTCTTTCAGCTAGTGTTGAAGGACATGCGACGCCGCTGCTTGATACATGGCAAACTTATACTTTCCCAATATCAGCGCTTAACGGTTTAGATCCAAGTAACATGGATTTGTTCATGGTATTCCCTGATTACAATTCAGCGCCTGGTGCAGAGTTCCTTTTGGATAATGTTAAAATAATCAATGATACCAGCGGAGGTAATACAGGCGGTGATACCGGTGGTGATACAACGGGTATGACAATTGACGAATTTGAAGGAGATATTGCTTCATACGAGTTCAATAATTTTGATGGTGGTGTATCAACTGTTGTTTCTAATCCGGATGCAACAGGCATTAATACCAGTGCTCAGGTAGTGAAAATGGAGAAGTTCGCTGGCCAAACATGGGGTGGAAGCACGCTTCTTGCCGTAACGCCTTTCAATCTCCCTGCAGACAGTAGTTTTACACTAAAAGTATGGTCGACTCGCGCTGTTGACGTGCTATTCAAACTTGAAGGTGGACCGGTAGGTGAAAGAACCGTAACCCATAGTGGTTCTGGTTGGGAAGAGTTGTCTTTCGACTTTGCAGGTGTCGAAGGAGCAGGTACAAATGGTATCACTGTTATTTTTGACAATGGCATAGCAGGTGATGCAGCGGGAGATGCGGATAACTGGACCTTCTATTATGACGATATCGTCTTGGTTGAAGCCTCTGGTGGTGACACTGGCGGTGATACAGGCGGTGATATGACCGTCACCACAATTGACGAATTTGAAGGAGATATTGCTTCATATGAGTTCAATAATTTTGATGGTGGTGTATCAACTGTTATTTCTAATCCGGATGCAACAGGTATTAATACCAGTGCTCAGGTAGTGAAAATGGAGAAGTTCGCTGGCCAAACATGGGGTGGGAGCACACTTCTTGCAGTAACGCCTTTTAATCTCCCTGCAGACAGTAATTTTACACTAAAAGTATGGTCGACTCGCGCCGTTGACGTGCTATTCAAACTTGAAGGTGGACCGGTAGGTGAAAGAACCGTAACCCATAGTGGTTCTGGTTGGGAAGAGTTGTCTTTCGACTTTGCGGGTGTCGAAGGAGCAGGTACAAATGGTATCACTGTTATTTTTGATAATGGCATAGCAGGTGATGCAGCGGGAGATGCGGATAACTGGACCTTCTATTATGATGATATCGTCTTAAATGCAGGCTCCGGCGGCGGCGACACAGGAGCAGTAGCTGGAATCACCGATATTGGTGACACAGGCTTTGTTGTTAACGGTGGTTTTGAAAATGGTAACCTTGATAGTTGGCTTGCCGAAGGAGCGAATATAGCTGCTCAGCAGGATGACATGGGTACCTGGTTAGCCAAAGTAGTGGCACCAGAAGCGCAAAATCCATTTATCAAGCAATCAAAAATTGGTGAAGGTGTTATCACTCCTGGTCAGGCGTTAACCGTTTCGTTTGATATGAAAGGGACCGTTGCAGGTGCTGGCGGTGTAGTGAATGCATTACTTTTCACTGAAGCATCAACAGGCGTCAGTAAAACAGATAATCTTATGACAGTAGTTCCTACTACCGAATGGAGCAATTATAGTTTTAATGTGACGGCCGGTGATGATACAGAGTGGGGCGTAGCATTATTACTGCAACCTGTTTGTGGTGCAGTAGCGGGTTGTGAAGTGACGGCATATTTTGACAATGTGAGTATTACCGCTCAATAATTATTTAATGGTACCTAAGGGTATTGTGTAATTAATGTGCAATTAAAAAGGGTCATGATAAGTTATCATGACCCTTTTTTTTTGTACTATACCCATACTATGGAGGTAAAATGAACTCAGGAAAATTGAGACCAACCCCCCACCTGTCATCGCTAACTCGCTTAACTCGATTAAGGTGTGCAGTGGCTATGACCGCTTTTACCCTGGCAATGACCAGTGTATCAGCCCTGGCAGGATGGAAAGTGCAATGGATGGATGATTTTGCAGGCTCAGGGGTCAATTGGCAAAACTGGACCGCGCAAGTCCAAGCTAATTACAACAACGAAATTCAGTGTTATACCGATGATGATAGTTCCCAAAACAGGAATTATGAGGTGTCAAACGGTACGCTAAAGATTATTGCCCGTCGTCAAGCTACCAATTGCACAGGTTTAGGGGGACAACAAAAAAGTTGGACATCGGGTCGCTTAAATAGCAAAGATAAAGCGGAGTTTACTTACGGTCGTGTTGAAGCACGTATTCGTTTTTTAAATTTACAAAAAGGCACGTGGCCCGCATTTTGGATGTTAGAAAACAGAATTGCCGAGGATCCAAAGAAAAACGACAACGATTTTATTCATTGGCCGAATCCAGGAGCCGGTGAAATAGATATTTGGGAGTGGTTTTCCAATCGTCCTGATAGCTATATCACCAATTTTTTCAATACCAGTGATTGTGGTGCAGAGGTATTGTATAACTATCCAGGCGGACCGTCCGATGTAAGCCAATGGCATAATTATGCTATAGAGCGTTCTGCAACGACAATCTCATTGTTTGTAGATGAAACAATGGTCACTCAACATGATGTGACAAATTGTGCACAGTACAAAGAGCCTATGTTTGTCTTATTAAACGTTGCTATAGGGGGAAGCTTGGGCGGAAACGTTGATGCAACACTCAATCAAGCAACCATGGAAGTAGATTATGTGGGCCATTGTACAAACACTGATAGTAATGATTTTGCCTATTGTAATGAATCAACCAGTAATGATGTAGACGACGATGCTGATGGCGTACTGAACGGCAATGATTTATGCCCGGAAAGTCCAATAGACTCAATCGTAGATGAAGTCGGTTGCGTGGCCGGGCAAAGCGTCAATGTAGCGCCTGTTGTGACATTAGGATAGTTGCCTCTGCTAAGCAGGAGCATTTTTTTATCAGGCATATAAAAACGGGCTGGTTGATTTCCTTGATTCAACTATTTCTTAATTTTGTGTCGCCAAGGTTCATAATATTTTAGCAAGGTATGTCTCATGCAAAAGGCTCATAAAGGCAGAAGACGTTAGTGCTATAAACGTCACAAACATCAGCTAAATTACTGTCCGGAGTTTCTGCTTTAACCGGCGCAACATAAGTGTAATACCAATCCGTGTTAGTAAGTGATCGCTGAAAGAGGATTTAAACAGGCTTAATCAAGGCGCTTGAATGAAGTAATAGTGGTGCGCTTTCGAATTCGAGTAACGCAGAGTAAGCTCATTTAAAACTGGCCCAAAGGGGATACACCAGTGTGTTTTACCTGCGAACTTGCTTTTTGAAAGGGGGCGGTCATTCCTGTATAACGACGCGTTGCTCAAACCGCTGGGCGTATTTCCAGTGGGTACTTATTAATACGGATTGGTATAAGACCAAATATTTGCAGATGTCCAACTTAGCATGCCTGTTATCTTTTATCATCAAAATCAGCTTACCCTGTATTCACGGATTGTACTGTACACAGACTAGCTTAATGATCCAAAGTGCGGTGCATACGTACAAAAAATGTAGTCAAGCTGTTAACGTACATAATAGTAAAAAAATATATATGTTTATGTTGCCAACATTTTTTGCCAGGCTGTAGTAATACTCAACCTTTTTAGGCTATACATCGATTATTTTTTATACGTTAAACGCAAATTTTTTACTTTAACAGACCGAATGTTAATTAATTGTTGATCTTTGTTCCAAATTGATTTAGTTTGCATGAAAGCGCTTACATTTTAACAAGTGTTATTTCCCCGATTTATTTTAGCTAGCAGGAATTTAATGTATGAACAGAATAAGTAAACCTATTCGACAATTTACCGCCATAGTCGCTGCCATGGGCTTGTTTGGTTGCGGGGGTGGTTCAAGCACCACAACCACTTTTGATGTTGTTGACACGTCAGCGCCTGTTAGCGATTGGGTTATGGTGTGGAATGATGAGTTTGATGGCTCATCAATCGATGCAAATAACTGGACTCATGAAGTAAACTGTATAGGCGGTGGAAATAATGAAGAACAATGTTATACCGATAGCGTAGATAACTCCTTTGTTGGTGAGGGTACCTTAAAAATAGTCGCTAAGCCGGCTGAAGAAGGTGCTGAACAGCCTTATACTTCGGCCCGCTTAAATACGCGTTATAAAGCTGATTTTAAATATGGACGCTTTGAAATGCGTGCTAAGTTGCCCCAAGGACAGGGCACATGGCCAGCATTTTGGATGTTACCGACGGACTATGTTTATGGTCAATGGCCTAAATCCGGTGAAATAGACATCATGGAGGCGGTTAACCTTAAAGTAGCGGATGCTGAGGGTAACGTTGAAAGCAATGTGCACGGCACGTTGCATTATGGAACGTCAGCTGCGGAGAGAAAATCGTCAGGTAAAGCTTATGCCTTACCTGAAATGGCAAATCCTGCGGACGATTTCCATACATATGCTATCGAGTGGCAAGAAGGTGAAGTACGCTGGTACGTCGACGGTTATTTATATCAAACCCAAATGGCGTCAGAAGTAAGATACAACAGTAAAGGTGAAGCACTTGGTCTGGTACACCGCGGCTGGTTTGCTGAGTTTTTTGATATAGCCACTGGACAGCCCAAAACCCACTGGGATGAAACGCCATTTGACCAAGATTTCCATCTACTGCTTAACCTAGCGGTTGGCGGTGATTGGCCATCAAACGTGAATGATACTGGCATTGATGCCAGTGCTTTTGCCGATGGGCAAACCTATGAAGTTGACTATGTTCGTGTATACGAGTGTTCAATAAACCCTACCTATGGTAACGGCTGTGAAACGGTCAGAAGGGATTATAAAGAAGAGGCGAGCGAAGATTTACCGAATGGCGCATTAGTGACAGGCGAAGCGCCCATTCCAACCCCTCCTTCCAGTGGTATCGCTGTACCTATTACTATATTTGCAGATGAAGTTAATCTTGGCTGGCCCCTATGGGATTGCTGTGGAGGAACCACCCCAGAAGTCTTGTTTGATGACGCAGAGCATGAAGCGGTAGTTGAATTTATAATCGAAAATAATGACGGCACAGTATTAGGATTTAACTCACGTCTTTCAGACTCAGGTGTTGCCTTTGATGCATCACCTATGCTGACAACCGGCACCGTTTCTTTTGATATGAAAGTTGTTGCTGCGCCGACTACAGCAGGATCGAATTGGCTATTAAAAATGGAGTCTGCAGATGCGACTACCACTACCGGTGATGTTGCTTTAAGCAGCAGTGTTGAGGGGGTTAATCCGGTTGTCGGTCAATGGCAGACCTATACCTTTACCTTAAAGTCGTTATCCGACCTTGGATTAGACTTAGGTGCCATCGATGTGCTGATGATATTCCCCACGTGGCAAACCGGTGAAGGCGCTATTTACCGCGTCGATAACGTGAAAATACAAGAGTCAGGATCAACAGGTGGTGCCACTTTAATTAGCGACTTTGAAAACGCAGCTGATTCCTATGCTTTCACTGACTTTGATGGCGGGATCACTACCATTCTTGCTAATCCTGATGCCAGCGGCATAAACACCAGTGCCCAGGTTGTTAAAATGGAGAAATCTGCAGGTCAAGCATGGGGTGGCACTACATTCGCACTGGGCGAAAGTATTGATTTGCTGGGTGACGCTGTATTTACCATTAAAGTATGGTCGCAACGAGCCGTTCCGGTTTTATTCAAATTAGAAGGTGCAGATGGCGGCCTGGCAGAAGTTTCCATCACCCACGGTGGCACAGGCTGGGAAGAACTCACTTATGACTTTACCGGCACTATCGATGAGCTAACGGGTATCACCTTGATATTTGATTTAGGCACCATGGGTGACGTTGAAGGTGATGCTACAAACTGGACTTTCTATTTTGATGACATCAACTTAGGTTTACCGGGCAGCCCCGGTGAAAATGTTAATAGTATAAGCGACTTTGAAAACGCAGCTGATTCATATGCTTTCACTGACTTTGATGGCGGGATCACTACCATTCTTGCGAATCCTGATGCCAGCGGCATAAACACTAGTGGTCAAGTTGTTAAAATGGAGAAGTCTGCAGGTCAAGCATGGGGTGGCACTACATTCGCACTGGGCGAAAGTATTGATTTGCTGGGTGACGCTGCATTTACCATTAAAGTATGGTCACAACGCGCTGTTCCTGTTTTATTCAAATTAGAAGGTTCAGGTGGCGGCCTGGCAGAAGTTTCCGTCACCCATGGTGGCACCGGCTGGGAAGAACTCAGTTATGACTTTACTGACATTATCGATGAGCTAACGGGTATCACCTTGATATTTGATTTAGGCACCATGGGTGATGTTGAAGGTGATGCCACAAACTGGACCTTCTACTTTGATGACATATCAAAAGATTAACAAACCATAGCAGAAGTGCCAAAATCGCGTGTTGTTTGCAGACATGGCAAACAACACGCAGCGTTAATTGGTTCTCAGACAAAAATTTTATACTTGGATCCACGCTGGTGAACACAGTCATTATGGTAGCGGATCTAAGTTGGTTAAAATTAGTTAGGCATTAATAACTAGGGCAATTATGAAACACATAAGCTTTAATAAAACACGACTTGCAGCGTCGATAGCTGTACTGCTCGGTACGGCCATAGCCTTACCCGCCTTCGCCCAGGAAGAAGCATTAGCTGATGACGTAGAAGTCATCCAGGTTAAAGGTATACGGGGCAGTTTGGCCCGTTCCATGGACATAAAACGCGAATCATCAGGGGTGGTTGACGCTATCTCTGCCGAAGATATGGGTAAGTTTCCTGATACTAACTTGGCTGAATCTTTGCAACGGATAACCGGTGTAACAGTTAGTCGAGCAAATGGTGAAGGCAGCCAAATTACCGTACGTGGTTTTGGTCCTGCCAAGAACCTGGTGACGTTAAATGGCCGTCAAATGCCAGGCACAGGGTATACACGCTCATATAATCTAGAGAACTTGTCCTCTGAAGGAGTGAGTGCGCTAGAAGTCTATAAAACGGCAAGGGCTGAAAACCCCAGCGGTGGTTTGGGGGCAACAGTCAATATTGTGACGGCAAAACCCCTGGATTCACCCGGTTTAAAGTACTCAGTCTCAGCTAAAGGTATTTACGATAGCTCAACTGTCACCGGGGATGACGTTACGCCACAACTTGCCGCGCTATATAGTAATACTTTTGCTGATAATACCTTTGGCGTTGCCCTGTCCTTGTCTTTACAGGAGCGGGACTTTCAGCAACAAAGTGCTAATATCCCTGGTTGGCAGGCTGATCAAGGTTTAGGCAATGCAACAGGCGATGATGCGATTGATTTGCGTGGCGAAGATGCTGAAGGTGAAAAGTTAGGCCATACCTATTTTCCACGTCAAATATCTTACAATATCAACGATGTTGAACGTTCACGTTTGAACGGTCAGTTGACCTTGCAATATGCCCCCACAGAAGACATGACGTTTAGTCTCGACTATGTGCGCTCTGAGGCAGAAACATCCAACGATGGACGTGGTTTTGGCGTCTGGTTTAACTTTGGCGGCAATATCAGTGCTTATGAACTGGATGAAAATGGCACGGCAGTAAACTTTACTGAAACTGCCAATGATTATGCCCATTCTGCAAACAAAAGTACCTTATTAGTTGAAGCCGAATCCATTGGCCTTAATTTTGAATGGCAATTAAGTAACGATTTCCACGTCGAGTTTGACTATCATGATTCAAGTAATGCATCCGATAACGGTGCAGATAAAGGCAGTCGTCATGCGGGTAACGTGATTTTAGCGCCGAATAACATCATGACTAAGACCTATGATTATACTACCGGAGAAGTTCCACAGTTCGCCATGACCTGGCCTGATGGTGCTGCAGAGGCCAGTCCTGGTGATTTTGACCCTCTGTTCGCCCAATTTGGTCGTAACCAGGGTGAGTCAACGGTTAAACAAGCACAACTTCATAGCGAGTGGGTTAACCCCGATGATAGCTTTTTAGCCAATGTGAAATTTGGCTTAGCCCATACCAAACAAACCTTTGGTGGTTATTCAGCTAATAACGGTAATGTAGGCCCCAACGGCTATAACGGTAATATGGCTATTTTTCCTGACAGTATGTTTACCCGTCAGGACACGGGCGATTTTCTTGATGCCCTTGATGGTGGCGGCAATGACTTAAGCACCAATTATTACTACACCTTCGATTACGCCGAAGCAGTAAGCAGAATGGCTGGTTATTTTGATAACTTCCCACTTGATCCACTTGATTCGGGTTTTGGTGTATACAACACCAGTAATGTGGAAGAAGAAACAGCCAGTGCGTATGTATCTGCTGAAATGTATTTTGACATTGCCGATATGCCAGTGGATGTAAGTGTTGGTTTGCGTTATGAGCAGACAGACGTGGTAAGTGATGTCTTACAGAACGTAGAGGACTTTATCGTTTGGTCAAACCCCACCGAGTGGCAAACACGCTACAAGCTGGGTGATCAAAATACCCTTCAGGGCACAGGTGATTATAATGTCATCCTGCCAAATTTAGATTTACGTATTGAGTTGATGGAAGATTTCTATGGTCGTTTCTCAATAGGTAAAACTATCTCCAGAGCCCCTTTGGGCGACTTATTAGGCTCCCGTTCTTTGTCCGGCAGTCCTAAGCCTGGTAGTCGTAACGGCAGTTCGGGTAACCCCAGCCTGTTGCCTTTTGAGTCATCTAACGTTGATTTGTCGCTGGAGTATTATTATGGCGATGCGAGCTATGTCTCCCTGGGTTACTTTAGAAAGAATGTTGAAAACTTCCTTACCCGCACCACCAATGAAATTGAAGTGGATGGTTTACGGGACCCTTTGATTGGACCACGGGCCACTGCAGCCATCCAAGACTTGAAAGATGCAGCAGGGGATCAAGGTTTTATCCCTTCAGACGGTGATGTATGGACACAAATTATCGCCAATGGTGGTGGGCAATTTGATGAGTTGACGGGTAACGATATCGTCTTTCAAAACGACTCAGATCCTTTGATGAAATGGTTAGTAACACAGCCTACCAATGGTGACACCCGAAGCGTATACGGCATAGAATTTGCTGTACAACATATGTTTGGTGAAACGGGTTTTGGTGCGGGTTTAAATACGACCCTGGTTGATGGTGACGTAGAATTTGATGTCGATAGCTTTGAAAGCCAATCGCCACTTGAAGGCTTAAGTGATTCTGCTAACCTTCAGTTATTTTACGAGAAAGATGGTTTGTCGGTAAAAGTCACCTATGCATGGCGTAGTGAATATCTAATCGGGGTAGGTCAAGAGCAGGGCTCTGCTGAAGGCCCTCCTCAATTCGGTAAAGAATATGCACAAACTGATATGAGTGTGAATTATGATGTGAATGATAATTTAACCGTATTCTTTGAAGGTTTGAATATTACCGATGAAACAGAACAGGGTTATGGACGTTATGAAGAGCAATTTTTATTCGCTCGTCAATACGGCCCTCGTTATACATTAGGTGCACGATATACCTTTTAATCTTAGTGATATAAAGTAAAACAAAAAGCCGCTTAATAGCGGCTTTTTAATTTGGAAACTTTAGTGAAAATGATGGTCTTGTATTGCACTTATTAAGGTTAAAAAATGGACTTTTAAGCTGCATTGGGCGTATTGTTTTAACCGACAATGGATAAATATTCAGGAAGTAGTGTAAGTGAAAAATCCTATTCGTAAAATTTGTATCGTCGGTGGTGGTACGGCAGGTTGGTTAACGGCCGGCGTTATCGCAGCCGATCATCTAGCCAACTCTGAGTCTGGTATACAGGTGTGCCTGGTTGAATCGCCTGACGTCAGTCCTATCGGTGTGGGAGAGGGTACATGGCCGACCATGCGCGGTACGTTGAAAAAAATGGGGATTAGCGAAACGGACTTTATTCGTCAATGTGATGCCTCATTTAAACAGGGTGCCAAGTTTGCTAAATGGGTGACAGGCGACGAAAACGACGCTTATTATCACCCTTTGGTTCTGCCTCAAGGTTATGGCGAGATAAATTTGGCCCCATTTTGGGGTGGCCATAAAGATAAGGTCTGTTTTGCTGATGCGGTCAGTTTTCAAGGTCATTTATGTGAACGTGGTTTAGCGCCCAAACAAAATACGACCCCTGAATATGCTCATGTAGCCAATTATGCCTATCACTTAGACGCAGGCAAATTTTCCGGTTTTTTACAAAAACATTGCACTGAAACCTTGGGTGTTCAGCATATTCTCGACCATGTAACCGATATTAATAGTCATGCAAACGGTGACATTGCTTCAGTGAGTACCAAACGTAATGGCGCGATTGAAGCTGATTTATTTATTGATTGCACGGGCTTTAAATCTTTGTTGTTGGGCAAACATTACAACATTCCGTTTATTAGCAAAAAGCACATATTATTTAACGACACAGCATTGGCTTGTCATGTGCCTTACCTCACTGAACAAAGCCCTATTGCTTCACATACTATTTCAACGGGTCAAAAAAACGGCTGGATTTGGGATATCGGTCTGCCTTCAAGGCGGGGGGTAGGGCATGTTTATTCTAGTGCCCATACTAGTGACGATCACGCTGAGCAAGAACTGCGCACCTATATACGCAGCAGCGTTGGCCAGGTCGCCGATGAGCTCAACGTCAGAAAAATCGATATTAATCCAGGACACAGGCAAATTTTTTGGCATCAAAACTGTGTTGCGGTAGGGTTATCAGCGGGATTTCTGGAACCGTTAGAGGCCTCAGCCCTGGTGCTGGTTGAACTGTCTGCACAGATGATCAGTGAACAACTTCCGGCAACGCGGGATGTAATGGATATAGTGGCAAAACGATTCAACGATAAGTTTTTATATCGTTGGGATAGAATTGTAGATTTTCTAAAATTGCACTATGTATTGACTAAACGTACGGACAGTGATTATTGGATTGATAATTGTGCCAATGGCTCGATCCCCGATGAGTTACAATCTTTACTCGCCTTGTGGCGTTACGAGTCGCCGTGGCACAGTGATTTCACTCAGGTAGATGAAGTCTTTCCATCAGCCAGCTATCAGTATGTATTGTATGGTATGGGGTTTCAAACACTCCCAAGACCCACTTCACGCCGTGCAGATAATGCGCAATTGGCGGATATGCACTTTCAAAAAAACAGTCAAATGACGGCTAAGTTGTTGGCTGGCTTGCCTTCAAATAGAGACTTACTGAATAAAATTTATCAATATGGTCTACAAAAAATCTAGTACATGTACAATGAATTATTCGCTGCAAAAGGCGGCCTTATAAGATAAAAAATGACGGAACCATCATGCCTAATCACCAAGTTTTAGATAATATTAATCACCAGCATCTGCGGGTCATCACGGCGCATAAAACCGAGTTTGGTGATGTTGCCAGTTATAGCAATGTATTTGTATCTGAATTTCGCCATGCGCAAGCTGATTATCCGATTTTGTTTCGAAAAAATACGGAAACTGCTGAATTTGAGGCAATTTGTATGTTCGGCTTTGCGGCTCAAGAGAACCTTTTTCTTGATAACCAAGGATGGCATGCCAGCTATATTCCTTTGAGCATTGAGCGCCAACCCTTTTTAATTGGTTTGCAGCATGGTGATCAGCCGGGACAAAGTGAGCCACAGGCGATGGTGAATATTGATATGGATAGCCCAAGGGTGAGTCAAACCGAAGGCGAATTGCTATTTTTAGAGCAAGGCGGCCAAAGCCCATATTTACAACGTATCAGTTCAGTTCTCAAAGCTATCCACCAGGGGCACAGCGAAACAAAAGCCTTTATTGACGAATTAATAAAAAATGACCTGCTTGAGTCGGTGGCAATCAACGTGACCTTAAATGATGGTTCACACCATGAATTGGCGAGTCTTTACACCATTAATGAAGACAAGCTAAAGCAACTATCATCGGACCGCGTGTTCGAGTTTCATCAGTCTGGTTACTTACAACATATTTATATGATAATGGGTTCAATGTCGAATATGTCCAAGTTAATTGAATTAAAAAACCAAAGCTTGTAGCAACTGATATGTGGCAAAATCTACCCCCTATTGAGGAAATAACCTGTCACAGTTTCGCTGACTTGACTGAGCAGATCTTATGCTCAACAAAACCTTTGGTGCTGCGCGGCCTGGTTAAAAGCTGGCCATTGGTGCAACAGGCCGTGCAATCTGATATTCAAGGCGCTACGTATTTAAATCAGTTTTACCAGCAAAAGCCTGTGTCTGCTATGGTTGCACCGGCAGAGATAAAAGGCCGTTTTTTTTATAATGAGCAGCTCAATGGATTTAACTTTAGCCGCCAACAACTCAGTTTAGATGGGTTACTGGGTATCTTGACCCAGCCCAAAGGGCAGCAAAAAGATGACGCTTACTACGTTGGCTCAACCTCGATTGACCAGATATTACCAGGCCTTCGCTCCGAAAACGATATACCGCAACTAACCGATAAACCCTTGGTCAGTATTTGGATTGGCAATCACAGTCGCATTGCCGCTCACTATGATGTCACCGATAACGTGGCCTGTGTGGCGGCTGGAAGAAGACGTTTTACCTTATTTCCACCTGAGCAACTTGAGAATTTATATATTGGCCCTCTGGATTTCACCCTTGCCGGACAAGCTGCCAGCTTAGTGGATTTTCACCATATAGATCACCAACGCTTTCCAAAATTTAAACAGGCACTTGAAGCAGCTCAGGTAGCAGAGCTGGAGCCTGGTGACGGGATTTTTATACCCAGCATGTGGTGGCATCATATCGAGGCGTTAAGTCAATTTAATGTGTTAATCAACTACTGGTGGCGACAAGTAGATAGGCATTTAGGCGCACCACAAGATGCGCTTAACCATGCTTTGCTCAGTATTAAGGATTTACCCCTTGAACAGCGTCAAGCGTGGCGAAGATTGTTTGATCACTATGTATTCTCACCACAAGAGCAGCAACATATACCAGAAGAGGCTAAAGGGGTTCTTAAGCCGATAGATAAAATTCAGGCCCGTAAACTAAGGGCAACGTTACTGAATAATTTAAATCGTTAAGTTTATTTATGGTTTTTGTGCCTTGCTTTTTTAACTTAGATTTATGCGATGTTTCACTCTTTTCTTCGGGCTGGCCGCCAGCTTGGCTAACGTCACAAAAAGTACAGGGTATAAAACGGTTGCCAATACACCTAAGTTGACTCTGGCTGAAGGGGAAAGATAACGTTCAAACAGCCAGTTTATTGTTGTATTACCTTGGTCAAAAATTGCCGATTAGTCGGTAAGGCACTGAGTAATTTTTCGGTGTTGTGCAGGGTTTCATTACGTAAGCGCTTTATTAGCATAGCTTCTTTTTGATCTAACTGAGCATAGTGTTTTTGATCCGGGTTAAAGCCCATACCATAAAGTACATATTGCTTACTGGCCGATGAAAACAGCTCGAAGCGTTGATTACTTTCATACAGACTCGGTGCTTGTGTTCGCCACAATGTTAATGCGTCCTGCAAACTTTCAGGGATAGATTCAGCCCGTTGATGTTCCCGCCAATAGTCACTGTCTTGACGCGTTGTCAGTATGTAATGCAACTTTAAAAAATCGATTATTTCCTGCCAGCGCTGTAATGTAAGCTGGTTAAATCGTTTCGCCAGTACGGTCATTGCGCCGCGCTCACGGGGAAGTTGCTGGCTGATCCATTCAGCTGACTTTTCAATTAATACCAACGCTGTTGCCTCCAGGGGTTCGACAAAACCTGCCGAGACACCAATGGCGACACAGTTTTGGTGCCAGAAGGTTTCCCTATGCCCTGGGGTAAATTTAATGGTGCGAGGTTCAGCCTTTTGAGCAGCGAGAAAAGGGTCATTTAGCACATACTTAAGCAACGCCTCTTGTGCCAGATCTACTGTGGTAAAATCACTGGAGAATACATGGCCAATGCCACGGCGATTTTGCAGGGAAATATCCCAAATCCAGCCACTTTTCTGTGCTGTTGCCACGGTACAGGAGGCTATGGGAACGTCATCTGTTGCATGGTCTATTTGCAGCGCCAGTGCCGTATCATTAAACAGAATGTGCTGTTTTGATACAAAGGGGACTTGGTAATGTTTGCCAATTAAAATCGCTGCAAAGCCACTGCAATCGATGAATAAATTGCCTTCAACCTGCTCTTTGCTAGCTAATACAATGGCTGCAATATCGCCATTATCTGCTGGTAGCACTTGCTCTACATGCCCTTGTATATATTTGACGCCAAGTGTATCAACACAATGCTGGTGCAGCATTTTTACAAATTTACCCGCATTGAGATGATAGCCATAGTTCACATTAAAAGCGTATTCGGGCATTTTCGGTAGTTTAGGCGCTAAATATTGTTGGCAGATTGTGCCTTGTGCACACACCCAGCTTTCAAAATCACTGTCTTGGGGCGTTGCTGACCAGTGTTGAGCAGCACTGACGGCACCATAGCCCATGGGTGCAGTAAAGGGGTGATAATAATGTTCATTTTTCCCGTTTGACCAACCCACAAACTTAGATGCTTGCTTAAAACTGGCATCGCAACAGGACAAAAATGTCCGTTCAGAGATGCCTATCTGCCTCAGGGTATCACGCATAGTGGGCCAGGTACCTTCGCCTACGCCTAAATTTTTAACGTCAGGGGACTCCACCAGTATAACTTCCGTTTGCTGGCTTGGCGTATCTTGTGCGCAGTGCCGCGCAGCCATAATACCTGCAGTTAACCAACCTGCTGTGCCACCGCCAACAATAACGACTCTAGTCTTCATGTGTTCACCTAAGGGGTTAATTAGCTACCTAGCCTTGGAAGGGCAGTAGGTTTTAATAAAGTCAGCATGCTCAGGCAATTGCGCCACAGAACTGTTGATCATATTTGTTAGCGCCAGCATCTGTTCTTTTAAACCTTCTGTGGGTAAAACACGACTCCCGCCATGATGCTGCTTAGGGATTAGCCCCTGGCCCATCATCACTTGTACCCAGGAATCGACCCGGAATAACGCTACATCGTCAGGCCATGCATAGCCATTTTCGCGGAAAATGGCCATGCGATGAGTAAGTGAATCGGGGATGGTCATGGTGCGGTAATGGTCCCAAAACGGACTGTCATTGCGCTGCGTTAAGTGGTAATGCAAAATAATAAAATCCCGCACAGTCTCAAGTTCTAATTGCGTTTCGCGATTAAATTGTTCAGCCAACAGGGTGGTGTTACCAGCAAAAGGAAACAATTTCATCAACCGCACCAAAGCGGTAGTGATCAGGTGAATACTGGTTGATTCTAAGGGCTCCAAAAACCCGCTGGATAAGCCAATGGCGACACAGTTTTTGTGCCAGGCTTTTTTACGCCGCCCGGTGGTAAAGCGAAGTTGTCGTGGCTCGGTAATGGCAGGCCCGGTAAGATTGCCCATCAATATACTGCGGGCTTCATCGTCAGATAAAAACTGACTGCTATAAACCAGACCATTGCCGACTCGATTTTGCAGGGGAATTCGCCATTGCCAGCCTGCGGAATGGGCAATGGTCCGCGTGTAAGGACGAGGGGGTTCTACAGCTTCAGTTTGCACCGCAATAGCACTATCCGCTGCTAGCCAGTGGCTCCAATCTTCATATTCAACTTTCAAATTCTCGCCAATTAGCAGTCCACGGAAGCCGGTACAATCAATGAAAAAATCCCCCTCTACTTTTTCACCGTTATCCAGTGTAAGTGATGCGATATTACCGGTTGCATCGTTTTGTATTTGCTCTATACGACCTTCTAACCGCTTAACGCCTGCTGTTTCACTTTTTTTGCGCAGATAAGCTGCGTAAGCGGTGGCATTTAAATGATAGGCAAAGTTAAGGGGCTTATTTCCTGCCATCGTGGCAAACTTGTTGGCTTTGGCTGCTTTAAGTTCGAGGCAATAATCGTCCAGGCTGCCGCCAAAACCGCGATCTTTAGCTTCCAGCCAAAATTCATGGAACTCAGCCATCCAGGAACGCTGACCAATCTCGCCAAAAGAGTGAAAATAGCTATCACCTTGCTGGCCCCAATTATCAAACTGAATTCCCAGTTTAAAGGTCGCCTGGGTGGCGGCCATAAATTCTTGTTCATCGATACCGACTAATCGATGAAAGGTTCGCATGGTGGGAATGGTTGCCTCTCCTACGCCGACTGAACCTATTTGGTCAGATTCTATCAGGGTAATGTCCAGCAATTTACCCAGGCGAGTTACCAGGCTGTAAGCCGTCAGCCAACCCGCCGTTCCGCCTCCTGCCACCACTACTTTGGTCTTTGCGTTCATAGGTATACTGATTCTCTTCTGTTTAGCGGTTTAGGTTGTTGCGTAACATTGCGCGCAAGCGTCTGGCTAGATTATCGTCCATGTTGGCCAATAACCCCTGACTCTCTGGCGGGAGGTGGGCACGGGCCTGTTCGCTATCAGCGAAAATGTAGTAATCGAATAGCGCTTTCCACGCTTCTTTTTCTTTAACCGACCGGTCTCTGACACTCATCATGGCATGCATTAATGCATCCATTGGATTACCCAAATAAGGTTCTGCCGTCATCCACCAAAAGTTGACCATAGCATTGAAGCGATCAAAGGCCTCTACCTCATGCCACCACATATTGGGGTAATATAAGGCATCACCGGGTTCAAGGTCGGCAATATAAGCGTTTTCAAGGGCGTCTTTGAGACGGGGGAAACGGGTGAAATCTGGCTTACTGAGATCAGCTAGCGTAACGACTTGACCACCTGGTGTGGGTGTCAAAGGCCCAGGGTATAGATTATGTACTTGCTCGGGAGGGAACAAGGTAAAACGCCGTTTACCCAGCACACAACAGGCAATGTTTTTGGGCTGATCAAAATGAGCCGCGGCAACAGATTCTGTTCCTAACCAAATTTTAGCAACAGGATGGTTATGATTAAATTCGCCATGTTCAAAGGTCAATTGATGGGTTTGACTAAGCGCAGGAAAGCCTTCATCCAGCCTCAGTGAATTGATATACAAGTAATCGTGCTCTTGCTGATCCAACTGACTGCGTATTGTCCCAAGTACCTCAGGTATAGTCGTGCGCTCACTGGTAAAGTTAAAGCCTGTACAAGATTGGTTATAACCAAATCTTGCTTTTATGTCTGGCGCTCCCTTGTAAACCATCGTGGGCCGTTGGCTATCATGCTGCTCTAGCTGTTCCATTACATTATCAGGCGATTGCTGGCCAGCTATTACCAAAGGCCAGTCTTTTACCAATCCTTTTAAAATGACTGGCTGAGCCAATGAAAAAAGTTCATCAAAAGGTATAGTCTCGGGGGTAATATCTTCCAGTACGAGCACGTTATTTTTTGCAGTTAGCACGGACGCTCTTCCTTATTGCGAAGAGGATCAAAACATCGCCGATTTAGCATTTTTTAGTGCTATCAATTGTTGAAAATTGCCCATGGAAGAGAGTACAAAAAACAACAAACTTAACACGCCATATTGATGTAATTCAGCCAGACTCTGACCATCTAATTGTGCCAGTTTTTCTTGGTTAATCGTAAAGTAATCACTAAAATTGACTTCTTCTACATTACTAAGCTTAATTTGAATGGACACTGGCTCTAATAAATCCATTGATTCAACGAGGGTAAAAAGTGTTTTATCAAACACTAAACCTTGCTCAATGGTTTGTAAGGCTTTTTTCACATAATTAAGGTAAGGGGCTTCGCCGCCAAACTGAAGAAATATATCCTCTCCGTACTCGGTGTTGACACGAGGATCGTCCATATCAATGCAGATCAGAGGAGCAGCTTGTTCGTTGCTTTCTTGTGCAGTTTTATTATAGCCTAAACTAAAGGGGCCTCTGGCGATGAGCGCGGGCACAAATCGTGTTTTCCAACCACTTTCGCCTACAAATAGATTTTCATCTTTTGTAAGACCGAGGATGGCGTGTAATTGGGTTTGCCCCGTGTCGGGGTGTTTGTAAAATACCAGTGGAAACTCTTTGTGTAATTCACTGATTTCAGTGGCATATACTAAGGAGCGATTAACCTGCTTATTGTGATTGGATACAGGCCTGGTATCAACTTTCAAATCTTTATGATCAACATTATTTAAGACAACTGCTTTATTCATAAGCCTATTTCACTTCACCGATTTTACCCATTAATATTGAAAAATCAGCGATATTGGCTGTATTTCAAATATTTTGGGTCTTGATTAAAATTTGAGGTCTATTCATATTAACCAGCTAGAAATAACTGTGCAATGGAATAAGCGTGAAACACCAATGGTATGTTGCACGCTTAGATAGGGCATTTTGATGAATTCCCCAGCCATAAACGGACTGGGGAAACATTATACCGGTTTAGAAGTTGTAATTGGCGCTTAATACAAAGCGTCTATCCGCTTCTTGCACAAAGAAAACGTTATTATAACTACGGCCAAACTGACGCTGACCTTCTTCAGTTAAGTTGATCACATCTAAACTAACGGATAAGTCATCACTGATATCATAACTGACATTAATATCAAGTTGCTCAAACGTATCGATAAATAACGGGTTACGGTTACCAAAACCTCGGTTGACCTTGCTTAAGAACTCATCTCGCCAGTTGTAGGCGATACGCGTTGACAGACCGTCTTTTTCATAGATTAACACCAAGTTAGCCGTATCACTCAAACCTTCTAAGGCAAACTGGTCTAGACTAATTGCCCCACCCACATCGAAACCAATATCGCCATTAACTATGGTGTAGTTAGCTTGATATCCGAAACCAGTTTCGCCAAAGAAGTGTTGCCATGCTAGTTCGACACCATCGATTACCGCACTATTATTGTTAACGGGACGGGTTACTTGGAATTCTAATTCCGGATCACCCGCTACTGGATTAACATCAAATGCACTAAATACTCCATCAGCAAATGATTGAGTATTTTCAAAATCGGCTGCTCCACCAGGGAAATCTGCCGGGTTTTGCAACATAGCGGTCATGGTAAATAAGTTACGTTCGTTATTATCAAAACCTAGGTTTGCTAATTCAACAGCAGCTTGGCCTGATAGGGTGCCAGCAGCATCAGATGAGGCATCTAACAAGCCAAATAAGGGGGTGCTAGTTTGCGCAGTACCAACAAAGTTTTTAACGTCTTTTCTGTAATAGCCTATGGAAATCATGCTTGAATCGCTGTAATACCATTCTACCGATAAATCGATGTTAGTTGATTCAAGAGGATCCAATCGAGCATTACCTGAATTACCCGTTGGCGTACCACCTAATGCCGTAGGGCGTGCAGGGGCTGACACAGTAGTAGAATTAAACAACTGATTGTAGGCAGGGCGCGCCAATGTTTTACTGAATGAAGCACGGGCCTTAACTTCATCCGTTACATCCAAGGTCAAATCAAGGCTAGGTAACAAGTTTGAATAGTCATGTGTTGCCGTTAGACTTTCAGAACTGGCACTGGGTTGAACCAAGAAATCGTTATCAGATTCCCAGATTATGGCTAAGGGCACAAGTTGATCCGACGTTGAGGTGACATCGGTTTGCTCATAACGTAGACCTGCAACTATATTTAATGGCATTTCACCAAGTTCATAATCTGTGCTGACTTGCACATAAGCGGATAAAATATCTTCTTCAATGAGATTGTCATCAAATCCGTTTATAGGCAAGGTTGCCAGAGTCTGACCATAAATAGGGCCAATTTCTCTTAATAGTTCTACTGGGTCACCACTAAATGAAACACTGCCCAGGGCAATAGTTGGTGAGCCTGCGGGTAGTGCAATGGCATCGGCATTTTCTACACCTGACATATCATGGTCTTCGAAGGCACAAGCCGTACAGCTTTGCTCAAACAAACCTTCTGGAATATCGCCAGGAAAATCCACACCCCAACCACCTAAGGCTTCACTGGTCGATTCACGTGTTTGTCTCATTTGTGTTGACAGATAACCCACACCAAAATCTACTTCGTAATCATCTTTAATCCATTCACCGTCGAAACGCAATTGGTCAACATCAGTGACTTGATTAGACTTATCAGTTTGGGTTACTTGCGAGCCTACATCAGGTTTATCAAAGATACCGTTATTATTACCTTTGACTAAATCATCAATGACAATACTTGCTTGAGGAATAGAGCGAGTAAAATCAACTGCTTGCCAGCCGGCGTTGGAGCCTGCCATGTTGAAGCGGATGGAGTTCTGACCTAAAGGTCCGTTGCCACCACTTTTAGCTTGTGACGTCGCCGCATCAAAACTAAGGTTTAATGAATCATTGACCCAAAAATCAGCGTTGAAACCAAAAGATTTTAATTCATCTTTTGTGGCTAAGGCGAGATTTTGGAAGAAGAAATCTTTACCACCCTCAATGTCCTCAGAAAACTTCACTGGGGTAGAAACCACTGGGTTACCATCAAACTCGACACTGTTAAATTGCTGTGAAAACCAAATACCATCAACCAGTGAACGAGAGTTTTGCTCGTTTTTAGCGTACGTGACATCAGCCGTTAATGTTAAATTATCCATCGGTGCAAATTGTACCGTTAACATGGCGTTAGTCCGCTCACGATTATCCTGGTTGGTGCCCAAACCAATGTTTGAAGGAATAGCCACAATTTGACCAACAGTGGGCGGGTTTATGACCTCAACGCCAGGAGCAGTAAAGTTATCGATATCGGTTGCTGCCCATTCACGCAATTGAAATTGTTCAACACTCGCATGGCGACTACCAGAGTCCCGCTCCTGAAAAGAGCCAAAAAGTGATACACCGAAATTACCCTCGTCATTGACCCAATTAGTCAAGCCACTGATTTCTGGCGTGATGCCATCACCACTTTCATCTTTCACCGCTTTAACACCGATAGAAGCACGGTTTTCACCTGAGGCTAAAGGTTTAATTGTATTGATGTTGATTGTCGCACCAATACCGCCTGAGGGAATGGCAGCTTGACCGGTTTTATACACTTCAATACCGCTCACACCTTCAGAGGCAATATTTGAAAAATCAAAAGAACGACTCGAACCGGTTGAACCTTTATCGTTTGGATTACCGGTAATAGTCGATACGTTAGCCGCGGGCATTTGCCGGCCATTTAATGTGATCAGGTTAAAGCCGCCGCCAAATCCACGGACGGTGACTTCAGACCCTTCACCGTTAACACGGTTAATGGATACACCCGTAATACGCTGCAAAGATTCAGCGAGATTAGTATCAGGGAATTTACCCATATCAACTGCAGAGATAGCGTCTACTACACCTGATGATTGACGTTTAATGTTCATTGACTGGGACAAGCTGCCTCGAACGCCCTTGACCTGGATCACCTCAGTGTCACCTGCTGCTTCTTGTGCCACTGCGGGCAGAACAACTGCGCTGCCAAGCAATAACGCGATACTCTGGGTGAGTAGCGACCGTGTAAATTTTTTGTGTGTTTTCATTATCATGTCCCTTTTGTTTTTATGTGTGTCGTAGAAGTTAACAACGATTTGTAATCGCTTACATTGCAATTCAAAACAGAAGTTTTAGGTGTGTGGTCGATCTCAACCACATTTGTAACCGTTTACATTGCATTAAAAGATAGAAAGTAAATGGTTTTGCTCATAATTGCAACATAAAAGCGATAAATATTTAATATTGAGTTAACATTCATATTTGCAATATTTAATACACAGCTATTGTATTTGGGTTTAAATGAAAGCGCTACCATTCGTTAAGTAAATGTGAATTAATTGTCATTTTTTGTGCATTAAGCTGGACGACTGGCAATAGTTTTCCCAAGTAAAAAAATAATTTAATAAATAAAAATGCCTATCCACATTACTCAATTCAACTTCATGGGTGCATAAATAATAGCCACATTTAGGACAAAAAAAACCATTTTGGCCATTTCATATATTGTAAATATAAAAGACAAACTTCATTGACTTGAAACTGTTTTTGCCATGTGAGGAAGCTGGCTTTTGATACGTTCATCTCAAGCTCTTCGCGAAAAAGATGATTTTACGTACAGAGTAGTTTAAATTTGAAGTAAATAGACAGGCATAATAAAAAATTATTTTTTATTTATTACGTGCTTTATTATTCACTTGGCAGTGAAATGCCACACAGTTAAATACTCAGCAGATGCCACTGGATAATAAACATCTGAAGTAAAAGCGGTTACCGCAGAGGAGCTGATATTTTGGGTAAAAAAGGTCATCATCTCTAGGCTACAAATAATAGCCCTAAAAGTGATAAATATCGGTAACGGCACTGGTAACAAATGATTGTTTTTATAGGAGGTACGTTTATCACAACAGCCTTGACGACTGACTTTACTACCTTAGTCACAGCAGATAAGAACTTGTGAGGCCATGTTTAAAAGCAGAGATCGCAATAATTTAATGCTTAGGGATAATCGGACTATTCAGCCAAAACGGATTGCACGTTTAAGGATGCGCCGGGCGTATACCCAAAGCTATTGGTGTGGCAAGCAAGGGGCAAATGAACCCGGTCCCATGAGCTTGGAGGTACTATGCGATTGAGGAGTAGCCAACAACGCTGCAGCTTCAAGGAAGACGAGTATAAACGACTTATTTCATCGCCGAGGACATGATACCAATCCGTATTAATAAGTACCCACTGAGAATACGTCCAGCGGTTTGAGCAAGGCGCCGTTATGCAGGAATAACCATTTCCTTTCAAAGAGCGATATCGCAGATAAAATACGCTGGTGTATTCCCTTTGGGCGAGTTTTAAATGGGATTACTCTGCGTTGCCCGAATTCGAAAGAGCACCACTATTACTTCATTCAAGCGCCCTGATTAAGCCCATTTACATTCTCGCCCAGCGTCATTTACTAACACGGACTGGTATGACTCCTACACGGAGAAATAAATCCGTTTGCCATTTGATTTTCTCCAAGCAGAGAAACGATATTCTCCAGTACTTAACAGTTGTTACTAGGCTACAAGCTGGCTTTGAGCATGTTAGTCATAATGACTAACCGTAAGGTGTAGGGCAACCCTGAAGAGCGTTCGAAACAACGATTAGTTAATTTTTTTGTCCAAGACATTGCCATACCGGCTCTATTAGATCCAATTTGGGTGAACAGGGTAAAACGCTTGGCGAACTCCTCAGCCAAGTAGCGTTGATGTCATGGGGCCTAATCGATAATGTTAGATACAGTTTACGTGTAAACAGCGCTAAACAGATAGGCGTCTTTAAATTGTAGCTGCTCAACACACTTTGAGCAGCTGCGGTTTCAGAAGCGAGTGGTGGTGTTCAGCAAACGCTCACCGTTATCCCTAAAAGCAGATGTCTGCCTTATTTAAGGCGATATTACGGAGGGATCGTATTGCGCTTTTTCTGCTTTTTTTAAGGTCTATGCCTTTGATAGCAAAAATGTCAAATTGTTGCAAAGACCCGTTAGCATGTGTTTTTTTTTAGCACCTGTTGAACAGTGATTATTATACTATTGACTAATATGAAACTGGCGCCAATTTGTTAATATAATTAAATGGTTTGAGGTGAAACCAAACAGATTAATAGTATGTGTAATTGTTAGCATCACTCAATAAGTTAACATAAATTTTGACTGTTTTTTGCCAATAATTTTTTTGATTTATTTTAACGGCTAACGCTAAAACTGACTAACCATTGAGCGACTGGATTTGTACTCACTTAACTATTTTTGTGGCCTGAAGCCATTATTAATATTTGATATTACTTTAGTTGTGTAACTAAAAAGCCAAACTGATGTTCGGCTTGTTGATCTCAACTTAGGTCAAAACTAATAAGCGTTTTTATCAGTAAAACCGCGAGTTATTGTGGACAATATAATACGTATATCCATCCACACTGACCACCTATGAATATAATCCAGGTCGTATTCAACTCGTTTGATCATCTTGTTAATAGTTTCAGTTTCACCGCGAAAACCATTGATTTGCGCCCAACCCGTAATGCCCGGGCGAACCTTGTGGCGTAACATATAGCGTTCGACTAACTTACGATATTCTTCGTTATGCGCCACAGCATGAGGACGGGGGCCGACTACTGACATGCGGCCTTGTAATACATTAATAAACTGCGGTAGCTCGTCTAATGAGGTTCTGCGCAAAAAGGCACCTAAAGGAGTAATACGAATATCGTTTTTAGTCGCTTGTTGCACTTTTTTACCGTTGTCTTGTGCCGTCATAGAGCGGAATTTATAGATTTTTATCTCTTTACCATCCAGACCATAGCGGTTTTGTTTGAAAATAATGGGTCCTTTAGACGTAATTTTCACTGCAAGTGCAATGAATAGCATTGGTATCGCAATCATCGTCAGTATGGCAGAGGAAACAACAATATCTTCAAGACGTTTTACTATATTTCCAGCACCCTGAAACGGAGTGTCAAACACGCTGAGGGTTTGAATCGAACCTACATTTTGCCAGCGGGCATTAAGCAAGTTGTACATGAAAAAGTTAGGAATAATATAAACCGTCGCAGTGGTATCACTGCACATGTTGAGAATTTCCGTGATGCGCTTTTCTGCACTCATAGGCATGGCGATGTAGATATAATCAACCTTACCTTCCCTGGCCATTTTCACAGCCGCTTCCATATTACCCATAATTTGATTTTTAAATTCGTGAGGTAAACGGTTTTCATTGCGATCGTCAAACGTTCCACCGAATATAATACCAAGTTGATCGTTGGCGATAATTTGATTGGCCAGATTGTAACCAGATTGAGTGGCACCAATGATAATAGCTCTGCGTGTATTATTTCCCTTCTTGCGGAATGAAAATAAAATTTGCCGGAATGTTATTCGCCAACCTACGAGTAACGGATAACATAATGCCAGCCAACTTAGAATGACAAGGCTGGTGGAATCGGCGGCTAAGGGGAAAATGTAGATAAACGTTGTGGTGACAAGCGCCGCTATGCCCCATGCCACTAATACCAATTTGATCATCAGGGTATGGGATGCCGTCCGCCATGAACGATAAAGCTCAACTGCTTCTGCGCACAACATATAGGAAATGATGCTAACAAGAAGCAATAGCAAGTTCGCTACCCCAATTGACGCACCTTGATACAAAAGCACTAAAAAATACGCCAGGGTGACAACCATCATATCAACTAAGCGATACAGGGTTGAAAAACTGCTTTGATTACTTTGAATTATGCCGCCATTGCTTCTATTAAGCACTATATCTCTACCATTAATGTTAGGTACAACTAATTAAATTCATAGAGCTTAAGGGTCACATCACCTTAAGAATGAACACAATTTTTATTTTACGACCGTAAAAAGCCGCTTATTTCCAGCATTAAGTAAAGCTATAAAACTTTATTTAAATTCAATGTTTTGACACAACTATTGAAGAAATATTTCTAGAATCACCGCCCACTATACCACGGCAATCCGTTGAATCATTGAGGTATATATTTTTTTATGACATTCAACACTATTGATACGCAATCGATGGAGCTCTTGTGTAGCACCTTAGCCCATTGTGCGTAAGGGATAGGTTAGCCTGATTGTCACCTAAAGTTTAAGCAGAATTGAGGTCAATAACCCTCATACTTGCGGTTATTACTCAAGTAAATTGCTGGCGATAAATCGTAAATAATGATAACTAAGCTGGTGACAGTTCATCAGGGTGCTATTGATCTAAGGTGTCCAACTTTGCAAAAGATGAGTAGTATTTTTTCCAATCATACTGCTCACTATGAGCAACAGCCATTCGAGAGGATTGGCCCCCAGTTCGCGGCAAGGTCCTACCATGGTCAGAAGACGCTGACCAAATAGCTCGCTTTGATAGAACCACACAGCGTTACTGATTTACCTATATTGGTCGCATCACACTTTTGCCGCATGAAAAAATTGGGTAAGGTGTTGCTTTCAATAAAAATAATAAGAGGAATGCAGATGTTAAAGTCAAAACAATGGTTTGTGCTGGCGCTACTTTGCTACGTGCTAAACGTTGCCAATGTATCGGCTAAAACGGCCGAAGTGCACAGTATCAGTAAATTTACTCAGGGAATGGATCATAAAGCCGGTTTTTTTGACTTTTACTACGACGGCATAAATGACAAAATTTATTTGAGAGTCAATAATTTTAATCAACAGTTTTTGTTTCAAAGCAGCCTTCCCCAGGGAATAGGTTCCAATGACATAGGCTTGGATCGCGGGCAGTTAGGCGATACTCGTCTGGTACAGTTTGAGCGTTATGGGAATAAGGTGATGCTTAAGCAGTTAAATACCCGCTACCGCGCGAGCTCTAACAATGTTGCTGAGCAGGCGAGTATCGAAGAGGCCTTTGCCGACTCGGTGATTGTGGGTCTACCTGTGGTCGCCACCAATGAAAAAAGCGTGCTGGTGGATTATACCGATTTTTTGTTTTCTGATATTCACCAAATTAGCGACCGCTTAGCGGCTACCGAACAAGGCAGCTATAGCCCTGACCCTAGTCGCAGTGGTGTGTATATTAAACGCAGCAAATCTTTTGTTGATAACACCGAACTTGAGTCGCTTGTGACCTTTGGTGGTAGCCAACCAGGGGAGTACGTTGAGCAGGTTACCCCGGCACCTAAAAGTATCACGGTGCACTTGCATCACTCTCTTATTCGTTTACCCGATGATAAATACCAGTCTCGTGAATTTGTGCCTTTTTCTGGTTATTGGGTGGCGGGTTATGAAGATTACTCAGCACCGTTAGAGCAAAGTATGACCAAGCAGTTTATCCCCCGTCATCGTCTGGCTAAGAAAAACCCTAATGACAAAGTGAGCCAGGCGGTTGAGCCAATTGTGTATTATCTTGACCCGGGCATTCCTGAGCCGGTTTTAGGTGCTTTGCTTGATGGTGCCCGCTGGTGGGATCAAGCCTTTAGTGCCATTGGTTATGAAGATGCCTTTCAGGTGAAAATTCTACCACAAGGCGCTGACCCGATGGATGTGCGCTATAACGTGATCCAGTGGGTGCACAGAGCCACTAGAGGCTGGTCATACGGTAGTTCCATAATCGACCCACGCAGCGGGGAGATCATCAAAGGCCATGTTACCTTGGGGTCTTTACGTGTACGCCAGGACTATCTTATTGCTCTGGGTTTAACCAGCCCCTTTACTACCGAGAACGCAGACACCAGTGAGCAAAAAGACATGGCGTTGGCGCGTATACGACAATTATCGGCCCATGAAGTGGGGCACACTTTGGGTATTTCACATAACTTTGCGGCCAGTGAAGATGGGCGAGGATCAGTGATGGATTACCCTCATCCTTTATTGACCTTGAAAAATGGTCAAATCAGCTTGCAGGGCGCTTATGCCAGAGGTATGGGGGCCTGGGATAACTATGTGATTGCCTACGGTTATCAGCAATACGGTAACGCACAAGATGAAGCCAAAGGTTTGGATTCGTTGGTGACAAAAGCGCGGGCCAGTGGCATGGGTTATCAGTCTGATCCTGACGCCCGGCCATTAGATGCTGCCAATCCGTCAGGTAGCTTGTGGGACAACGGTAACGATGCCATAACCGAGTTGCAACACATCAGTGAAGTACGCCAGGTGGCGCTGGCACAATTTGGCATCAACAGTCTGCCCTTCGGCGCACCACTGTCTTCACTAGAGGAGCGCCTGGTGCCAATTTATTTATTGCATCGTTACCAATTACAAAGTGTGGTCAAGCTGATCGGTGGCATTCATTATGAATATGAAAGTAAAGGTGATTACGCTCAGCCTAAAGGCGTTACAGTTGTCAATGCCAAGCGCCAGAGCACGGCAATTGATGCACTGCTGGCAACCTTACAAGAAGAATATTTACGCTTGCCACCGCACATAGTGCAACTTATTCCCCCTAAGGCTTATGGGACTAGTCGTAACCGGGAAAGTTTTAACGGTCGTACTGGGTTAACGTTTGATCCCGTCAGTGCAGCTGAATCTGCGGCGGGTTACAGCTTAAGTTTACTGCTTAAACCTAAGCGGCTAAACCGTGTGGCACAACAAAAATCCCACAGCGATGCCATGCCAGGCGTTGGCGGGGTTATCGCACGATTATTCGAGCAAACTCTCAAGCAAGATTACAAGAGTAAGTCTCAGTTGGGATTAAGGCTGGATTACCTGGTAGTGGACTCAGTCGTGAAAAGTCTCAGCCAGCCTTTGCTTGGGCCAGAGAGCAGAGGAAAGATACAGTTAGAATTAATTGAATTACAGGATTGGTTGATAAAAAAAGGTCGTCAACCCCATCATCAAATTATTGCCAGGCAGTTAACCTTATATTGGCAAACCGGACAGTGGCAGAGCGTTTTTACCCTTGTGCCATTGCCGCCAGGCTCGCCTATCTAACATCCGATTTTTCATAACATTAAGCAGGCGTTGCCAACGAGTGCTTAATGTTAGGTCATGTGGGCTTTAATTTGTTTGAGTAGCCCTTAAAGCTCCGGCGTTAATGACTACCCTGATCCCAATCACTTAGTCAGTCTGGGCTCGTAGGCTTGAATTATTTTACCCTCCAGAGGCAACGCCAATGGCTTTGGCTATAAATTATACCCACGTTTAATGCTGGCAGAGGATAAACCAGGTCAATCAGTGTCTTTTTTCAGTATTTTACTCATGACCTGATTGACCACAGGACAGGAAGCTGGGCAATAAATATACTCAACTATGCACCTGGATGCTTACTTAAAGCCAAAAAAATTATGTTTGATGATCTCATCTACCGCACCTTGAGGTAGATCATTTTCCCACTCCCCCCGCCCTTTTTGCAGTTGTTTTAATAGGTCACGGGAGAATATTTTAAACAAAGCATGATCACTGCATTCTATACCCTGAATAAAATCGTTTTCCAGCAGATGACGGTATAAAAAGCGCAAGTGCTCTGGTACCTTGACCGTGGTGAAGTCATGTATTTCGCCACTGTCATCTAGCTCGGGGTAAACAAAAAGGCGGGTATTGTCCGGAAAAAGCTTGCCGAAACCTTCCAGGATCCCGCCTTCAACGCCGCGATAGGATCCTTCGTCAAAAATTTGCTTGATATTGACCATGCCGACCACTATGCCTATTTGTAACTTGGTATATTGACGGAAATAGGCACGCAGAGAAAAGTAGCGGGTATAATCTGACACCATCACGTTGTACCCCAGTGAATTGAGCAACTGTACCCGTTCAATAATGCTCTTACTCGGCACTTTGGCATCATTACCTTTAGAGTCATTGAGGGAAATCTCGGCAATTGCTATGGTATTGTCCGCACTTATCCCGTCGAGTTTAGCAAAGGCTAATTGTCCTTGTTCAATCATATCGACATTGAGTTTAGTCACCGGGCGAAACGAGCCGCGGATCGTCAGTACGTTCTTTTTGTAAAGCATTTCCGCCGGAACCGCCACTGTACCGTCAGGCTTGAACATGATGGCCCGGGTTTTCCAGCTTCTGATCAGATGAATATTTTTTGCCCGGTTGTCCACATCTTCAAAATAGGGGCCTTGAAAGTCAATGGAATCAATTTCGATGCGATTGGCTTTTAGGTTATCAGTCAACGAATCGATGATTTTCTTCGGATCCTCAAAGTAATAATAAGCAGCATAAATCAGATTGACCCCTATCACCCCCAAGGCCTGCTGCTGGGCTTCGGCATTGTCGTCGCGCATACGTACATGCACGGTTATATTGGATGGCTTAGCGCCAGGGTACATCTGCACGCGTATGCCACACCAGGCATGGCATTCGTTACTGCGGTTAAAGCTTTTGGCGGCAACGGTTGCGGCGTAGGCAAAATAACGGGAGGATTTGGAACGGCTGTCACCAACACGATCTACAACGAGATCAAATTCCTGCTCCATCATGGCGTTCACGCGTGCTTCGCTAACATAGCGCCTGTCTTCCTGCACACCGTATATGGCATCTGAAAATTTCATATCATAAGCTGACATGGTTTTGGCTATCGTCCCGGCAGCCGCACCGGCTAAAAAGAACTGTCTGGCCACTTCCTGACCTGCGCCTATTTCAACAATAGTGCCGTATTTTTTTTCGTCCAGATTGAGACGCAAGGCTTTATTGCTGGTACTGCGTGAACTGACTTGTTTATCCATGAGCGCTCCGGCCAAATTGGCTATTTGATGTCGACAGTGTAATGGATTTTGGTTGTGCTCAATAAAACTTTTTTGAATAGTGAGTTATTTATCCTCATTTTTTAAATCTGTGGGGATTAACATTTTACAGCAGGTAATCATTAGTTTAGCCACAATTTCTGACAATCTGGCCAAACAAAAAATGTAAACCGGCGCAGAGTTTGTTATTGGGGCAAAATGTATTTATTCTGTCGACCTTATGCCTTTACCATCATTTGATGGTATCTCACCTTGCCCACTTTGACACCTTACACACAGAGAAAATCGTCTATATGCTCATTTTTTTTATTTGCCTTAGCCTGCTGATTATTGGCTACAAATTTTACAGCCCATTCGTTGAAAAACAGGCAGGAATCGATCCCCATGCCCAGACACCTCAAACCCGCTTTGCCGAAGGGGTCGACTATGTTGCCATTCATCCTGTTAAAGCCTTTTTGATCCAGTTTTTAAATATTGCCGGGGTAGGGCCGATTTTTGGTCCAATATTAGGGGCATTATATGGCCCGATCGCACTGGTGTGGATAGTGTTGGGTAATGTATTGGGGGGCGCAGTGCATGATTACTTTTCCGGGGTGATGAGTATCAAGGAAGACGGTAAAAGTTTACCGGAGATAGCCGGGCACTATTACAACGTGGTGTTTAAAGGTTTTATGTTAATATTTACCGCCATGTTGCTGTTTTTTGTGGGCGTGGTGTTTATTATGAGCCCCGCTGGATTGTTAAGTAATCTGGAGTATTTTAAAGACACATTTTTTGCCAATAATACCTTTTGGGTGCTGGTCATTTTAGGGTATTACTTTTTGGCCACCTTGTTACCTATAGATAAAATCATCACTAAATTTTACCCTATTTTTGGTTTGTTAATGATAGTGATGACCACGCTTATTGCTGGCTCGCTCTTGATAAATGCACCCCATTTGCCCGTTACGGGCGATTTTTTCGCTTATTTTACCGCTGATCATGCCCATGATTTATTACAGCCCAATCCTGATGGATTACCTACCTGGCCGTTATTGTTTATTACTATTACCTGTGGCGCGATAAGCGGCTTTCACTCCACCCAGGCACCGATTATTGCCCGCTGCCTGACAAATGAAAAATATGTGCGCCCGGTTTATTACGGCGCCATGGTCTGTGAAGGTGTCGTCGCTTGTGTATGGGCCTTAGCCGGTATTGCTGCTTTCCCCGATGGTTATGGTGAACTTAAAGCCATGCTCGATTTAGGTGGCCCAGGGTTAGTGGTTAACCATATTGCCAACAGTTATCTGGGTGTGTTTGGCGGTATTATGGCGATCATCGCCGTGGCGGTATTCCCCATCACATCGGGTGATACAGCATTTCGTTCGTTACGTTTGACCATGATCGATGCGTTTAATATTCCACAAAGTTTGCGCAACCGCATGTTATTAGCTGTGCCTATTCTCACCATTGCCTACTTTATGACCAAACTAGATTTTACCGTCATTTGGCGTTATTTTGCCTTTTCCAATATGTTGCTGTCGACCAGTGTTTTGTGGCTTGCCACTAAATACTTGTTTAACCGGGGTACCTTCCATTGGATCGCCAGCGTACCTGCGGTGATCGCGACCAGCGTAACACTGTCGTATATTTCGACCGCTGCTATAGGTCTAAATTTAGACACCGATTTGGCACAACCTATTGGTGTTGTTGCGGCGGTTATTGGTTTGATATTACTGGTTTTTACCCATAACAAACATAAAGGGGAAATAGCTTAGGCGTGCAAACTATTTTGGCACAGATTAATGTCTGCCCAGGGCGTTAACCCCATTAAAAAGCTAACCTTATGGTTAGCTTTTTTTATGGGTTATTTATCACTGCAAATAGATTAAAACGGGTCAGGTGGTTTTTGTCATTCATTAATGTAGTTATAATTGGGGTTCTTATACTTGTAATTTTACTATTGGCTCTAATGCAACTCATAAAAATTAATAAAGCACGTTATCGTCGTCACTTAAACCGTGTCATAGTTGCCTGTGTCGCAGGCTTGGCAATAGGTAGTTTAGCTATTTCACAAACCCTTATTGCTGTATTTCCTGATGAAAGTGGCAGCCATTTCCATTGGAACTTACTAGGCGTTGCTGTTGCAAGTGTGACGATTGGTTGGTTACTGAATAAATACCGTACTGACGACTTTATGACCGAAGTCGTATATGTGTGGGAGCTGAAAAAAGTGCTTAATAAAATAAACCGCAAAATGCTAAAACTTAAAGCCGCCGGGCAAGAAGGCAATGCTGATGCGTTATTAGCCATTCAATATAGTTACGCAGGCTCACGCTTATTATGGGAACTAGATGATAATACTATTATTATGGATGATTTAGCGATTGATCAGGCCGCGCTTGATAGCCTGGTCGCCCAATATCATTTAACCCTAAATACAGATGATTACGACGCGCGTATTTTAAAGAAATTTTAAGAAAGCAATTTTAATGCCTGTAAAAAAGCCGGAGTTACGAAAGTGTGTCATCATGATAACTATGCGCCTTTTATGCTAACCGAATAGATCCAGGGAACGATAAGCAGACGGTGGAATAATTTTTTTCAACGGTCCATAGACTATTTATGCACAGAAATTAATCTTAATAGGTTTGTTATCTCTGTATTTATTCAGCGTATTGAGGGTGATATAGCGACCAAAATAAAACGGCTCTTTTAGGAGCCGTTCGCTTTTTTTCCCCTGGTAAAATAAAAAGGGCAGAGGTACTTTATTCACTGGGTTGATTATCGTTTTTCTGCCAGTGCCAAGTCTGGTAAATCAAACCGATACCGTAAAAAATCACAAAATGGCTGGCGACCATTTTAAAGAGCTTACGCAGGTATTAAGGATTTTAACCTCACTGCAGCTGGGTTAGCGCAAGCCGATTAAAATTGGTATTTGACCCCCAGGTAACCTGCCGCGCCTGAGGTATTGTATGTCGCGACGTCTTGATACTGGGTATCAAAGGCGTTTTCAATGCGCGCCGATACGGTCAGCGCCTCGCTGAGCGCATAACGAGCGGTGAAATCAAATACTTCATAGTCATCGAGTTTTGTGCCCGTATCAATAAAATCATGCACAGCGCGTATATGTGCAGATAATTTGAAGGCCTCTATATGATAATACACACCTAGGTTAGCCATATTGCGTGGGCGCAGAATACGTTGCTGGCCCGCGGTGTCCTGGGTATCGTTATAGGTGTAATTAACGGTGATACCTGCGTGTTTGGTCAGGACAATATCGGCAATGAGCTCGACCCCTTTGGAGCGTGATTGACCATCATCCTGTAAATAGCCAGAGAACGTGGCCAGATCAAAATACAGACTGTCATTTATTTGCTGGTTAAAATAAATCGCTTCAAACCGAGAGCCTGATGACAAACTATAGGCTAGGGCCACTTCGTAACCCTTAGTACTTTCTTCTTTTAGAGCTAGATCTGCGGCCGGGGCGTAGGAAAACGGCCCACGGTTATATTCAATTTCATACAAACTTGGGGCTCTAAAACCTGTGCCATAAGCGCCACGTAATTTCAACTCGTTGTCATCCACAGCCCAGATGTACGCACTGCTGACACGGTAGCTGGTGTGTTCACCAAAATCTTCATTATCGTCATGGCGTAAGCCGGCGGTAATGAACCAATTGTTCAGTAATTCGTTTTGATATTCCAGGTAGTAGCCACGTTTGATGCGATTTTGATCTGCACTGGTGATACTTTCTTGTTCCCAATCAAGGCCATACACTAAACGAGAGGCTTGATTAAGTTGGGTATTGCCCAGGTATTCCAGACGCTCTACTGTGCCTTTGCTGCCAAACTCAAGCTGGCCTTTATTCAGACTGTCACGCTGGACAAAGGTCTTGGCGAACGAAAAGGCGTGTTCTGATGTGTTATAGGCATAGTTGGCTGTGGCGAGTATGTTGGTCTGCTCAAATTCACTGCTACAGTTATTACTGGCGGACTCGCCAAAGCCACAACCGTCAAATTCGCCATCACCATTGGTGTTACGGGCGACAAAACCGAGTTTTAGCTGCTCGCTTACCTGATACCCGAGGCGGGCGTGTAGGGTGGTATTGTCGTAACCGTCTGCATCGGGGTCCTGCGAGTCACTGACTTTTGAGTTGAAGCCGTCTGTGCCATAGTCAGATGCTGAAACATAGTAGTCGAATTTATTACTGGCACCGCCTATGTCGGCTGCCAGATTGGTGCTGTTGTAACGGCCATATTCTGCAAAAAAGTTGCCAGATATATCACCCTGGCCACTGCCACTTTGAATATTGATCACCCCACCGGCATCAGCACCGTAGGCCAGCCCTTGGCTGCCCCGCAATATTTCAATACGAGAAATATTGGCACTTTGTATATCACCAAACTGGGGTTGAACCTGGGGACCGGTGGGATCTGAAATATCCACCCCATCGATGCGTACTAGGGTGCGATACCCCTCTTCGCCGCGAATGCGTAAAGTGCTGATGGAGCCCACACTGCCGTTGCTACTGACACTAATTGAGGGTTGCACTTTAAGCACTTCAGCTAAATTAATATAACCACGGGCATCAATATCTTCTTGAGTGACCACAGAAACTGAAGTTGCGATCTGGCGAATGGGCATCTCGATACGACTCGATACCACGACCATATGTTCTAATGTTTGCTCTTGTGTCGCCACAGAACTGGCAGCGATGACGTTGGGGGTGGCGAGCGCCATGGATATGGCTAAAGCCAATGGTTGGTGTTGCATGTGTATTCCTCAATCTTTAATGGATTAACGATCGAAGGCAAGAGGCGAAAAGATGCGGATAACCAGACAAGAACCTTTGTATCGAGCCTGGTTTATAGGCGCTTATCGATACATGGGATGCTGTAGAGTATGCATTCTAATGAAGCCCTCCGCTTCATTCGTACAAAAAACCATTCGATAGGCCGGTGTCGGGCTTAAATGCAGTGCAGCATTGTTACCGTTGCGGGGGCAGCGGTGGATTAACTCAGACGTGCCGTGATTGCCTGGCGATACCACACTTCCCGTTTACCCTGTTTCTAATGTATGTGCGTACATCAAACAGGCACCTAGAATAGCGGCGCAGACCTTACAAATACTTGCTTGTAAAGTCAACGTGTTAGGGGCGATTTAATTGTCCAAAGAGATAGCTGCTACAATTTATGTGGGCAGAGTCAGAGCTGTTATTGGAAATTTAGGGAGTAAATTAAAGGGGTATTGGTACGTGTTCAAAGACGGTATTTAATGCTGTTTTCACCAACGAATAGCGAGCACAGTGGCACAGGTTTATTTTTTATTGTAAATTTCATAAAAAATGACATTTATTCTGCGCATAATAGGGAATAATAGACACCGATGTAAGACGTATTGGCTGGAAATAAGATCGTAAAACCATCTTTTTTACATTGGCGACAAGATATTTCAGTAGAACGGTGCTTCGACGATCATTTTCTACATTTTTTAGTAACTACTGACATCGGCAGATAGCTGAGTATACCCCGCGTTTCTAAGGTAACCAACTAATTTTAATGTCGAATTTATTGAACCTGTGTTTGTGCTTTTTGGCGCAGGCCTACCTGAATTGGATCCCGTTATGCCCACCTTATTACTGTCGATGTTCTCCTTGTTGTTTTCAGCTGCCATTTTATTGGTGGGCCATGGCCTGCAGCTGACTCTGGTCCCCCTGTATGCCCTAAATCTGGCATGGGAGCCTGCATTGATTGGCTATATAGGTTCCAGCTATTTTGTCGGTTTTGTACTGGGTTGCCTGACTATACCGCGGCTGGTGGCGCGGGTGGGTCATATCAGGGTGTTTACGGTACTGATTGCGCTCACGACGGCGTCGCTGTTATTTATTGCTTTGGTGGACCATTTCGTACTCTGGCTGACAGCGCGCTGCCTGACAGGTTGGGCATTAGCGGGTATTTATATGGTGATTGAAAGCTGGCTCAACGAGAAGACCACAGTTGAACATCGGGGCAGTATTTTGTCGGTGTATATTATCATCACGCTACTGGCTATCTGCGTGGGTCAGTTGTTGGTGGGTTTTGAACTTGGATTTGAGGGGTTGTTCATGTTGGCGGCGGCGTTGCTGGTACTTGGCGTGGTACCCATTGGGCTGACTTCAAGCTCAGTGCCAAAACCCATCCCGGCCGTGCGCTTTAGCTTTAAGCGTATCTTTGCCGTGTCTCAGGTTGCGATGGTCGGTGCTTTCTTCGGAGGACTGGTTACCGGTGGTTTCTGGGCGTTAGGCCCTGTCGTGGCCAATGCTAATGAGCTCAGTGCTGGACAGGTGGGTATATTCATGGCCGTAACGATATTGGGGGGAACAGCGTTACAGTTTCCCGTTGGTCGCCTGTCTGATCGCATCGATCGACGTCATGTGATCACCGGGTTGGCAATACTGGGTATGTGCACCAGTATTGTGGCGATCTTGCTTGATAGCCGTAGTCCCGAGTTTATCTATATCACCATGTTTGCGTTTGGGGGCCTGACCTTTCCGTTGTATTCGCTCTGCCTGGCCCATGCCAATGACAATACTGACGTATCCATGATGGAAGTGGGCAGCGCAGTGTTAATGATGAACAGCTTCGGCAGTATTTTAGGGCCGCTGATCGTTTCCGTTTTAATTGGTTACACCCATCACGCCTTGTTTATCGTGTCAGGGATTGCCTTGTCACTGCTGGCCATTTGGACTCTGTACCGGATCCGGTTCCACGATGTGGCGCGGGATCACTTTGAGCCATTTGTGAGCATGCGCAACACAACCCAGGAAATAGTTGAGGTGGGTCTTGAGAGCGAGGAGGAGCGGATTGATCCCTAACAATCAATACGTTTTAAAACGTCTAACGGTTCGTCAACGTCAATGGTGTCTACCAAACCGAACTATCGAATGTATTACCATCTTATTTTAATGGTTTTAATAAGGTTCGAAGTAGTGCACTCAAATAAATCATAAATTCAGGATCTAAATGATTAGCTAAGCCTAATAAAACTATCAATTTTTCCTGATCGAAACCTACACTTTTTCCGAATTGAAACTCAAACAGTTTACGTTTCGGTGGCTGGGGCGGTGTGTATAAGTCACCGAGTCCACTGTCATTTGGTTGCGGTTAAAAATAAAATGGCAGAGTATATTACTTAGCCCTTTGTGAGAAGAGCTTTAAGAGGCATGACTATCGTGAGCTTATCGAAAAGTATCGTTTTTTTATTTTAACTGGCTATCTATTTTGAAGGACGATCAGAGAGTGTCTTAGTGGTATGAATTTCAAGCTCACACGAAGAGGTATTCACTATAAATCAATGTTTTATATTATCGATTACGCCATAGGTAATAAAACATTCCCAATCCATAGACAAACTGTAATTTTTCATTTCTAATTTAACGTAACTAATGTAATTACGTACTTAGCAGAATACTCTTTGGATAACTTTTTAGCTTCGCTTATTTGGTCGGGTGTCATTTTTTGTTCGAGAACACCTTTATTTTTAGCTGCATTTTCATGGCCTTGTGTAGCTGCTATGTGCCACCATACATAAGCCAGTACGCTATCCTTTAGTATGCCCTGGCCATAGTAATATTTGTTACCCAGTTCTAATTGCGCTTCAGCATAGCCTTGCTCAGCGGCTTTGGTATACCAATACACAGCCTGTTTATAATCTTCAGGCGTGCCTCTGGCATAGGCATGCATATTTCCCATATTGTATTGAGCTTTATCATATCCTTTCTCAGCGGCTTTAGTGTACCAATAAGCGGCCTGTTTATAACTTTGACGTATGCCTTTGCCATCGTTATACAAGTTACCCAGATTTAATTGAGCTTCAGTATGTCCTTGTTCAGCGGCAAGGCTGTACCAATAAAAAGCCTGCTGATAATTTATACGTGTGCCTCTGCCATGTTCATACACTAAACCTAAACTGTATCGAGATTCAGCCATTCCTTGTTCAGCAGCTTTTGTACAAAGTGCCTGATCGTAATCACCTGCGAGTATTTTAATGTAGCAAGCATTAGCAAAAACCGGAGCGGATAGGATAAATGAAGCGATAACAAACAGGCACTTTATAAGGTGGTTTATTGGGGGGGTATTGATAAATTTGCAGTGTTTACCCATGACAATACAGTTCCCAAAGTTAATGCTATTCACTGATGATAATTTTTAGATTGTCAATTATAACAGCTTGCTAACTGTTTCATATTAGTCAATAGTCTAAGTCTGACCGATGCTATAAATAAAAATTTACCCCAACACACCTAAGATGTCTTGGTAATAATCAGATATGACTTATTGTTAACTGCGTAAATCCCCTCCGGAGTAACCGGTTTTCTGTGGGCGATACCCAGATCCACACAATTCGAAATAATCGCTGCACCTGGCTTTTACTCCATTCAATGATCAAACGTATGTCTGACGTTAAAAACTCCTGCTTGTGCTTATTTTTTATAGCCACAAAAACATGAATATTTTCTTCAGAAGGACAATAGATATAGTTTTGAAAGAGGAGGTTTACTTCGTCAGCGAGAGCATGCAATTTGGTTTTACAGGTTTGAATTGGTAATTTTAGTTACACAACAGAAAGTTGTTAGGGTAGTCAATTAACTAAAATACCGCGACACATGGAATGTAATGGCAACCTATTACGGCATCTGTTTTTATACTAGATTTTATTTGTTGGTGATTATTTATGAGGTAATCATTTAGAAGATGGTGGCCCGACCCTGACTCGAACAGGGGACCTGCCGATTATGAGTCGGATGCTCTAACCAACTGAGCTATCGGGCCATCTTGTCATACATTGTAACTACTTTTACTGTCACACATCCAGACGGACGTAGCTAGTAAGTCACTTACTGCGCGTTTTTGCTAGTAAAAATATTACTAGTGGCATAAAGCGACGCGCAGTATAAGCACTTTTAAATTGCTTGTCATCTGTTTGATGCAATTTCAATGACGGTTTGCTTATAAAGTGAGCAAATTCTTGTTGCTGACCCATTGAGCGGGTCTAATATGTTCTAAATTAGTTTACGGGCAGGTGGAAAAAGCTGACCAACTAACGTCGACTGGCCATCTACCAGAGATAAGCATAATTTATAAACCATCGGCGTGAGCACATTGCCGGCTAATCCGATGAGACTATTATTGGGCGGGCTTGTTGGTTTGCATCGTCATCCCGTTCCTGGACTGGGATACCTAAGCGCCACACTGGATCAGCTTTGATTTTATCCTATCTGTCGAGAAAACTCCGTGATCAGAGCTAAGCGAAGTCGCGGGGTAGTTCACTGTATCTTTTACAATATGCGCAACCACTGCTTTATAGGCGGAGAATGGGGCAAGCTAGGAAATGTGCTAGCCAGAAATAGCGATCACGTAATGGGGCAGGTAGGGTTTCAATCGCTTTATTTTACTATGCAATTGAGGGGGGTATTCACCTTGAGCCAGCTTGCCCTTGGATTGTTGTCAATACAGACAACGATTTTAGTAAGATTTTTGTGAATGGGCATAGACATAATCTTTGCAGCGATGAGTATCCTAATCAGCAACAGGATGAATAAAGTTAACACTATTTTTTATCGACAGATATTATGGTGACTCAGGTTAGATTATGTCGACGGGCCTTAGTTCACTTGAATGTTGTGACACATGTCAACCAAGTATCTGTGACTAATCAGACCTATACCCGCCACACTTGAAGCTGCAGCGTTGTTGGTTGCTCCCACTCACCCCAATCATCAATCACGTTGAAGCTCATGGATCTGAGTCCATTTGTCGCCTAGCTGTAACTTCAATGATTTTGGGTATATGCTCAAATGACCTGCAAATGTAAAGAGCAGCGGGAATACAAATCGTCAAATACCCAGCATTTGTGTTGAGGCATAGCTTTCCTATGTCCAATACAAATAACGCATTAGTGGGGGATTTGAAACCGGCTCGCAGAGAGCGTAGGCAGAAAACCTTTTGGCGTTACAACACTTGAAAAGGGAAGGTCATTTCCAAGTGGTGTGCCTTGCCCTGACTTTTTGGCTAAGCTCTGAACCCGTATTTTAACGCCACTTGGCCATATAAGGGGATATGTCAGTCTTTTACTTTACCGGCAACCCTTAATGCGCGCCAGTCATGAACAAAAAAGTGCAAGGGTAAATAAACTTTGTTATCTTTTAGGAATAATTGAGACATCGCTCACAGTCTTTTTTTCATAATGGAGAAAATGATGACCGAAAAGCCATTTTTAGTTAGTGGTCGAAATACCCTTATTCATAAAATCAGAAAACTGGACCTACTGGTGATAAATGGTGAAGATAATCCGCCCATTATAGTGACCCACAAAAATATAAAAGAATATACTGGCTCTATTCCCGATAGTAAACGTGATGCAAAATTGTTAGACATGGAACTAGTTGATGTCACGGTGGGTGACGTATTTGGTGAAGAAAAAACCTTGCTATTCATACAAACCTTAAATGGCAAAGAATACAAAATTGATTACAGTAAGCATGGCACGCCACTTTTTATCAAGGTTCATCAAGATAACGCTTTTTAAGCCGGCTCCACGGGTTCTGTTGATTATTCCGAGCTGTAAAGGCCAGAACACTCCTTGGGTATATGGAGCCTAGCTAGTCGCGAAATTGAAACAAGTATGCCAAAAGCGTTATATCTAAATGGTGTGAGATACCCGGGTGTTTTGCCTCTTGGAGGGGCAGGTCGTGCACTCCCACTTCTACCTGTTAAGTCAGGACAAGTCCTGTTCCTATTTACACTATAGCCTCTGTGTACATGACTGATGAGGGAGTAAAATATTGCCGCAATCTGCGGTATCGTAATAAATACATTCTATAGTCGTCTGGCTTCTGCAACCCTGTCTGATTTTGATCGGCAATGATTATTTTAAACATTCTCAAAGCGTTCCCCCCAATATGTAGTTTTTCCTTTATTTATCAGTGGTTTGGTTCGAAATTCCTATGTTCCTCAAGGTTTTATTCACCTCTGTTATATAAAGCAAAATCCACGAAATACAGTATTGCCCGGTTCATTGACAATAGCGTCGCGCTAATAGCCCCAGCGCTTGCTAATGTATAGGGCGTTTAATGATCTGAATGTAACAAAATACATTGTTGCTGCGCTCAAAGCTTGATATTTGAGGTTAACTCATCTTAGTTTTTTGACTACTGGTCGATTTATCTTATTTGTCCGTCTTTTAACGATATTGCCATAACTTTATCCATTACATCCTCTACTTATTATCTGACTTGGCCTGATTTACGGGGCCAAATTAGATAAACTCCAAAGGAGATAGAATATGAAAAAATTATTGTTAGTCACTGTAATTGGTTTGGGCCTCTTAGCGGGTGGGACAGCTCATGCTGATAACTATATAAGTCCTCAGATAGAAAAATCATTGGTGAATATTTGTGAGGCAATTAGAAGTAACAGTCGAATCAAGTTACATCTTGCTATTAAAAATAGTGGCTTGAATGTCAAGCGTATGATGAAAGGTCTGGTATGTAATGGTCAAGACCCGCTCACGTTTGCACAATTAAATGGGGCGGATAAAACCGGTAAGTTATTGGCTGGAAGTGTGAATGCTGACTATTCAGAAAGGCTAGTCAAGCGTTAATGGCCAAGGTTCAAAAAAGGGCAAGCTTTTTTGAACCTTGACCGTTTTTTATCTTACCTATCTGGTGAGTGTTTACATACCGCCATGAATCTTTGGGGTCGTAGTGTTAGGCTATGGGGTGCTCTGAGTGTTGGGCTCAGATAAGGTGAATACTTGTCATATCTCAAGCCTGCTTACCCTGATCAGGCAACTTAACCAGAGGCGGCAACCAACCAAAAATATTGAGGTATTGCCTATTAGTTTTGCACCCACAGAATCATCACTTTTTACTACTCCTTTGCTTTTATCCCATCATTCGTACGTTTCATCACAAAAAAATTCTGTGCCAATTTTACCGCTCTATACTTTGTGTGTCGGAGTAGTGACCCGACCTTTATATGCTTAAAAACATGTATTGTTTCCTGGAACAGTTAGAGGGTTATGTTGCAAAACTTAGCCCTCTACTTTTTTAGCGGATTGCTTACCTATACTATTTGCGTTTCCTGGTTTTTAGCCTCCGCAATAAATGGCAGCTACTAACCGCTGTCCTCATTTTTGTTATCAATAAACGTTCTCCTTGGCGTTACAGCGTTGTTGGCTTGTCTCGCTCACCCCAATTACTTCGTCGGTCTAAGCTCATGGGGCTGAGTACTTTTGCCGCCTAGCTGGCACTTCAATGGCTTGGGGTATATATCTGATGACAATTGTCTACAGACAGCGACTTGAAGGAGTCAGCTTGAAAATTGATTGTAAAAAACTATCTACGGGTGATGGGGTAATCTATTCGTGTGTGCCTGGGATGAAGTGTAGAAAAAGCGGGTATATGAAAAACGTGCTAAAGGGCGGGTCATAATGGATCCCTTGCGCGTTCTTGTTGTTGAAGATGAACCTTTGGCGCGGAAAAATTTAACCTTGCATCTTTCATCTTGCCCAAATGTCAAGATAATCGGTTGTTGTAACAATGCCAAAAAGGCCTTACTTGTTATTGAACATAGTCAACCTGATGTGATTTTTTTGGATCTTGAAATACCGGGTATGTCAGGGTTGGAATTCGCTCAGCAGTTACGTGCACAGGGTAATATTACCAAGTTAATATTTGTCACGGCGTTTCGAGAATTTGCTTTTGATGCCTTTGAGTACCAGGTTGAGGATTATCTGCTTAAACCATTTTCTGATGAACGTTTAGATCGATGCATTAATAATGTATTGCAAGCCTGCAAGAGTGCCCAAGCCATGGGAGAATATCAAAAGCTGGATGAGTTACTGCATCGCAAGACGGGTAGTTCAATTGAGAATTTCATTCATAGCTTAGAAGTATCAACCCAAAACCAATTAAGTGAATTACAGCAGATTATCTCTCTCAAATGTGGTTCAGAATGGGTCAGGGTGAGCCTCGATAGTATTTTGTGGATAGAAGCGGCCGGGGATTATATGTGTGTACACACTCAAGATGGCAGTCATATAATACGTAAAACCCTTAAGCAATTGGAACGTGAGCTGGATAACAGGCATTTTTTGAGAATCAGCCGTTGTGCTATGATAAATATTAACAAATTGACCCGGCTGACCCCTAATTCCAAAGGTGAATATCTGGCCCATATGTGTAGCGGTGAGCAGGTAAAGGTTGGGCGTAAATATCGTTTTCACCTCCATGAAATTTACAGTGATAGCCAGTGATATGACCTTTGATTATTCAGTGGGCAGCATTGTAAACCTCAACACTTGTCCGTTACATTCATACACCTCAGTGTGAACTTGAAGTAGGGCTTTATACCTAAAGGCATTGGAGTGGCGGTTGCGCGGTAAATGAACTCTGCTTCATGTGCTTAGAATGACTAAGTACAACGGGGTTGGCGATAAAGGTAAATCAGAGCAGCCTACAACATTGCAGTTTCAGGGGATACGGTTATAGGCCTGCATTCGCGCTGCTTAATTAACCACGGTAAATAAAGAACATGTAATGCTTAATATCGGTATAATTTGTTTATTGGTTTGCTTGCCAGTCATTGTCAGATGTTGCCGCGGGGCAGGCCTCAAGCAGTGAATAACTGACCCTGCTTTTGAAACCTACATATTTGGCCGGGTGGCAAGAGATAAAACAGCAATCAATTAACCTGGCCAGTGACCAAAATTTGATAGTGTGACCCTTCGGCTTGGGTGATATAGCTTAGATCAGCAGGTTATTTTACTCATTTAGTCTCCTTTTTTGCTTCAGTGCTTGAAATTAAGCGAATTACCTCAAAATTACGGTAATCTACACGTCTGGCGTTGGAATGATCGTTGTGGTTGTCCAATTAGCATTTATTTTCTATTGAGTAAGGAATAACTTTGAGCATTAAACTTGGCGTAGTGATGGATCCAATAAATTCCATCAATATCAAAAAAGACACCAGTTTTGCCATGTTGATGTGCGCACAACAACGGGGCTATGAACTTTATTACATGGAAATGTCTGATCTGTATTTGCAAAATGGTAAGCCTATGGGGCAAATGCGCCGCTTAAGCGTACAGCAAGATGCACAAGATTGGTTTACCCTTGAAGGATCAGTGGATAAAGGTCTGGGCGAGCTCGACGTGATTTTAATGCGCAAGGATCCTCCCTTTGACAGTGAGTTTTTGTATGCTACTCAAATGTTCGAGTTAGCTGAACAAGCTGGCACCTTAGTCGTGAATAAAGCACAAAGTTTACGTGATTTTAATGAAAAATTATTTACCTCCTGGTTTCCAGATTTAATTCCAGATACCTTAGTGACCAGCAAAACAGCTCTTATCCGTGAATTCCATCAACTACATCAGGATATAATCTGTAAACCGCTGGACGGTATGGGGGGGACCTCGATATTTAGGGTCAAAGCGGATGGTAACAATTTGGGGGTGATTATTGAAACCCTGACTGAATTAGGCACCCGTTATGCCATGTTTCAGCGATACTTGCCGGAAATTGCCCAGGGCGACAAACGTATTTTGATCGTTGACGGACAAGTGGTGCCATACTGCTTGGCCCGCATACCACAAAAAGGCGAAACCCGAGGGAATTTAGCCGTGGGCGGCACAGGGCAAGCTCAACCCTTGTCTGAGTCAGATCATAAGCTTGCCCAAAGTATTGCGCCTTTGCTGGTGGAAAAAGGCCTGATTTTTGTTGGTCTGGATGTGATTGGTGATCGTATTACTGAAATCAATGTGACCAGTCCTACCTGTGTACGGGAAATCGAAGCTGCTTATGACGTGGACATAACAGGCATGTTATTTGATGCAATCGAAAAACGTCTTATGGTCATTAATGACCGTTAGTCACAATGCAGTATTAAAGGATAAAATATAATTACTATGCAAAGTTTGCAAAACTATTTATTGATCGCCATGCCCAGTATGGACGATCCATATTTCTCTCGCTCGGTAACCTATATTTGTGAGCATAATGAAAACGGTGCTATGGGTCTGGTGCTCAACCAACCTGTTGGCATGAGTTTAAAAGAGCTTATCGGACAAACCGATGAAGAAGCCGTTGTGGATGATGACAAGGCCGACAACATAGTGCTGGCGGGGGGGCCCGTCAGTCAGGATCGGGGCTTTATTCTACATACTACTCAACCCGGCTGGAGTGCCAGCATGGAACTCACTCCTGAGCTGATGGTGACCACCTCAAAAGATATCTTATCCTCATTGGGTAATGAAAGTGGCCCAGAAAAGTCCCTGGTTACACTGGGCTATGCAGGCTGGTCAGCCGGGCAGCTAGAAGAAGAAATGCAGGTCAATTCCTGGTTAATAGTCGAGGCAGACTTGGCCTTGTTATTTGAGGTGCCGATCCACAAAAAATGGGAATCGGCGGTGCAAAAACTCGGCATCGATATATGGCAAATAGGCCCGGAGATGGGACATGCATAACCTGTTTTTTATTGGCTTGAGGTCATTATCCCAGCCTATGGCAAGCTATTTACGATGAGCAAACACTCCCAACGCACAGTATTAGCTTTTGATTTTGGCACCAAAAGCATAGGTGTGGCCATAGGCCAGGAAATCACAGGTACCGCTTCACCATTAAATGCCATAAAAGCCCAGGACGGTATTCCGAATTGGGATCTGGTCGCCAAGTTATTCGACGAGTGGCGGCCGGATATCGCTGTGGTCGGCTTGCCACTGAATATGGACGGCAGTTACCAACAAGTGACGTTTTCCGCGAAAAAGTTTGCCAATCGTCTTAATGCTAAATACCGCCTACCGGTAGAAACTTATGACGAACGTTTGACTACAGTTGATGCTAAAGCACGCTTGTTTGAAATGGGGGGGGTTAAAAAACTCGATAAGCAGAAAATCGACAGCGCATCTGCCTGTTTGATATTTGAAAGCTGGATAGCACGGCAATTGCCTGAAAGTTAATCTTGCCTGACACTATCTAGTAAGTACCTGTGCTTATTTAGTTGAATATTATGCTGCTTCTTAATGTTGTTTCCTGGCGTATATCTGTCTTTGTGTTATTACTCACCCTAACGTTTTCTGGGTACAGCAAAGGGCAGAGTACTGCGCAGATCAGCGTCTTACCCTTAGCACCCGTCTGGTCACTGTATAACGAAGCGGGAACTGAGGTGCAATCCACCGAGTTTGCCGGTAAACCGCTTATTTTACATTTTGGGCCACCTGGTGTCCTTACTGCAAAAAGCTGCAACCCGGGCTGGACAAGCTGTATCGTAAATACCGTGCTCAAGGCTTATAGATGATAGCGGTGAGTATTATGGAGGGCGAGGGTGCTGCCCCCCAAGCCGAGCTGGATAGCCGTGAAATTTCCTTTAACACCCTGATAAAAGGTGAAAAAACAGCTCAGATTTTCTACGTACAAGGCACCCCCACTACCATTTTCATCAATAGCCAGGGGCAAATGGTGGCCAGCTCACGCCTGTCGGATCCGGATGATCCGCGATTAGAAAAAGTGGTAAAATCCCTGCTAACGGACCAGGTATTATAGAATGTGGAAAATTTATCCGTATTTTTTAACTGTTCTGCTTTCTTCTGGAGGCCAGTTCTGCTACTTTCTCCAGCTTATAGACGTCCAGATGTCTTAAAACATCTTCATCAATTTGGATACCTCAATGAGTAAAGTTTCGCTTCCTAAAGACAAAATCAAAATTTTATTACTCGAAGGGTTACACCAGAGTACCTTGGATACCTTAAGTGCTAGCGGATATGAAAATATCGAGTACTTGAAAACATCCTTACCTGAACACGAACTGATTGAAAAGATTAGAGATGTGCATTTTATTGGCATCCGCTCCAAAACTCAGCTCAATGAAAATGTCATCGACGCAGCCTCCAAGCTGGTGGCGGTGGGTTGTTTTTGTATTGGTACCAATCAAGTCGATCTGGACGCCACCCAAATACGCGGCATTCCGGTATTCAATGCACCTTTCTCCAATACTCGTTCAGTGGCCGAGCTGGCACTGGGGCAAATTATTTTGCTACTAAGGGGAATACCGGCAAAAAATGCCAAGGCTCACCGTGGACAATGGGACAAAAGTGCCGTTGCTTCATACGAAGCCAGGGGCAAAACTCTGGGCATAATCGGTTATGGGCATATCGGTACCCAGTTAAGCATTTTGGCTGAGCATCTGGGCATGCGCGTACAATTTTTTGATATAGAAGACAAACTGGTACTCGGAAACTCCACACAGGTAAAATCGTTGGAAAAGCTGCTCAGGACTTCTGATGTCGTCACTTTGCATGTACCTGAAACCGCACAAACCCAGAATATGATCGGTAAAAAACAATTAGCCTGTATGAAAGAGGGAGCAATTTTGATCAATGCCTCTCGCGGGACTGTTATCGATATTCCTGCCCTGGTGGCAGCACTAGAAAGCGGTAAATTAAGCGGTGCGGCAATAGATGTTTTTCCCGTAGAACCTGGATCGAACAGTGAAGTATTTGAATCTCCCTTACGGGCTTTTGACAATGTGTTATTGACCCCTCATGTAGGGGGCAGTACTCAGGAAGCCCAACAAAACATCGGCATAGAAGTGGCGGGTAAGCTGGCGAAATATAGTGATAATGGTTCGACTTTATCGGCGGTTAACTTCCCTGAAGTCTCATTGCCTGAGCCTAAAGAACAACGCTCGCGCTTGTTGCATATCCATAAAAATGCCCCCGGCGTACTTATCCAGATAAACCAGGCCTTTGCCGAGAAAAATATCAACATCGCTGCCCAGTACCTGCAAACGAATGCAAATATTGGTTATGTTGTGGTTGACGTTGAAACGGATGATGCGGCCGAAGCCTTTGAACAACTTAATTTGATTCCTGGCACCATCAAAACTCGGATCTTGCATTAGATAGTCAGGCTTAATAGGCCATGATAAAGAGCGAAGCGACGGCAACCCGTCGCTTTTTTTTGTCTGGTGAATGTTTACAGTCTGAAAGTTGTGATGGGAATAAAAATCTAGCCTGGATGATGGAGCGATAGGTAACCTGGCACAGACCATAAAACGGCGTCAGTTCGCTAACAGGCTTTATATGGACCATTTACCAAGTCTGACTTTATCCTTATCTGTGCTACTTACTTACCATTTCACGCAATTCTTGCAGCTGGCTGGACAAATCAGCGACCTGGATTTCTAATGCTTCAATACGCCCTAGGTTGTGAATATCCTCAGGTTCCCGGCTAACCGATACTGTACTTTTGGGTATGGGGACTATCTGCTCGGCTGCAGTGCTATGCATGGGGCAAAATAGCTGGGAATATCGCGCTTCGCGTTTGCCAGGCTCGCGCTGGAGGCGCAATATCAGCTGTTCACCCTTGATATTTTGCAAACCAGTCAGCACGCTTTCCAACTCTTCGCCATTGGCAAATTGCGCCAGGCGCTGGGTGCGGGTCCTTAGTTCTCCTGGTGTTTGCGGCCCACGCAATAACAATACACAGATAATAGCAACTTGTTGCTTGCTCAGTTGTAAATCGCTGAACTGGGTATTGCAAAATCGGTGTTGGTACTTGCTTACCCTACTGCTATTGCCGCTTTGCTCGAGGATCAGTTTTTTATCCCTAAGCTCATCCACAGTTGCTTGCACCTGTGATCCAGTTAGTTCCATAACAGGCTCTCGATTACTTTTTTGGTTGCAAGCGTTAGTGAGGCCATTGAGTGACAATGGATAGTGTTCTGGTGTGGTTACTTCTTTTTCGAGCATGACACCGATAACACGGGCTTGATTAGGTGATAAGTTAAGTAACAAAAGAACTCCTTGAAAACTAATGGCACGGGAAGAGGCACAACTTTGCCTACGCATAAGATACGACATTATTGACTGTTAGTAACGGCCAGCTTGTCCCCTGTGTGAATAAAAATAATATTCACTGGTTTTTTAAGGGATTTAGTGTGTAAAATCAGGCTATGAATAGTCCAATTTCAACCTCAATCCCGCTGGTTTTCCACCCTATTTACAGTCAACTCAGTTTGCCTCACAGGCATCGTTTTCCCATCCAAAAATACCAGGGGATACGGGATCGCTTAGGCGAGCTCAAGGTACCTGACAAGGCGTTCAATCTGCCCGAAGCATTAGATATTGCTCATTTGCTCAAGGTGTTTAGCCCGGATTATGTCAGGCAGTTAACTCAGGGAAAATTGGATCCCAAAGCCATGAAACGTATCGGATTTCCCTGGTCACCACAACTTATCAAACGTTCACTAACAGCGATTGGGGGGACAGTGTTGACCGCGAAACTCGCCTTGCAATCAGGAAAAGCCATTAACTTAACGGGCGGCTATCACCACGCTTTTGCCAATTTTGGATCCGGATTTTGTTTGTTTAACGATCTGTATCTGGCAGCACTAAATATGTTGCAATACCCGGGGATTGATAAAGTGTTAATTTTCGATTGTGATGTTCACCAGGGGGATGGTACGGCAAAATTGGCGGCAAATAACGCCCAGATTTTTACCGTTTCTGTGCACGGCGAGAAGAATTTTCCCCATCGTAAACAAATATCCAATATGGACTTCGCTTTATCTAAAGGCACACAGGACGGTGAATATTTAGAGACGGTGGACAGCGCCTTACATTTGGCGGTTAATACTTTTGTGCCTGACGCCGTGATCTACGATGCGGGAGTCGATATTCATGCAGATGATGATTTGGGGCATTTAAATATTTCTACGGCCGGCGTATATCAACGGGATGCCATGGTGTTTACATTTTGCCAGGCTAAAGGCTTGCCCGTTGCCGCTGTGATCGGCGGGGGATATCAGCGTGATATTGGCACCCTGGTAGAGGTTCATTTACAACTGTTTAATGCCGCTGGTGTGATCCCAGATTAACAGATCACGGGTCACCTCAAAGGGGCAAAGCCCATTACTTTTTTTCCTGCTCTATGGCCTGTATTTTCTCCCACAACGCTTCTGCCTCTGCAGTGAGTGTTGAATAAGTCATTATATCTCCCTTACGCTGGGCCAGCATGGCATCAGTTGATTTTTGATCATAAACTTTACGTAATTTTTTACTTGGGTCTGATTTAAATAATCCGAACATGGTTATCCTTTATTTGTTTACCTAACTATTAGATATGGGTTAATTGCCATTTCCGATCACTTTCTTATAATAAAAATACACCAGGGCAGCAACGCTGCGATAAGTTGTAACCGTTATATTGGTTTAAATTTCAGTTGTGACACATTGATCCTATTCAGCTTAGTGACGGGGCCTGGCTAACCTTATTATTATGGCACAATAACTCGCGGCAAAACCTATGAGGGTAAGTTGCCAGTGATATTATGGCTACTTTGACAATGCCAGACTAAGGTTTTTTATAAACAGGGAGAAAGAATATATCGGTCACCCCAAAGTCTCTTAAATAGCGTTGCTATAAGACGAAAAAAACCATGTTACGCATAGTTTTTTCTGTTGACTTTAGCCCTCATTCATCAGCATCCGGGAGCAACCCTATAGCCATGATTTTGCTGGTGGCGCTAACATCTGTCCGACCAGGTAAGTGCCCCTCCAAAGCTTTCACTCAGCGAGTTTAGTCAATGACTAATGTTTTCCACGCTAACTGAATAGCTTTTAATACAGGTTGCTACCACACTTCCAAGCGCTATAACGTTAATTCTTAATACCGGATCATTCATCTATATTTATAATAAAATAACCATGACAAAGTCCCGGGACAGCTTATCTCGGGGTATTAAAATCAGGTAAATATCGTTATTATTTGGCCCCTAATATTTTGGTCGCCAGCCAGCTCGCTGACTGCTTTTTGTAGCATTGAATAAAGGATCTTTATGCCGGGGTTACACCGCATTATTCTGATTAATTGTCATCTTCCCGGTTTTGTTGAGCTTGATGTCAACGGCCACAGCAATATCTGTGGTACCAACGCCTCTGGTAAAACTACCCTACAGCGACTTATCCCCGTATTTTACGGCGAGTTGCCCAGCAAGGTGGTACCAAAAACCCGTAAAAAGTTTGATGATTATTATCTACCTCACGCTAATAGTTACCTTATTTACGAGTATCAAAGAGAAACGGGACAAGACTGCCAGGTAGTGTTAACACGAAAAGGTAGCGACGGTGTGCAATATCGTTTTGTTGACGCGCCCTATCATCAAGAACAAATCTTGGTTGATACTGAGCAAGGTAAGGTGCAGGCAATGTTACCAGAACAATGGATTAAGCAGCTTAGGCAGCTTGCTATTGATTTTTCTCATAAAATTCAAGCAACGAGTGAATTTCGTAGCATTATGCAAAATGATGCCAGTGTGGGGCGTGGCTCTGGCAGCGAAAGTACCAAACTTAGGCAGTTAGCTGGCCGTTACAGCTTGGTCTCCAGCCAACATCGTATTCGGCACATGGAAAAGCTGGTCAGCGCTGTGCACGCCAAAGAAGGTAAAATGGATACCTTACGTACCATGCTGGCGGCAATTTTTGAAGAAGATGGTTTAGTGCAGCCCACTACCACAGTGAAAAATGCCAAGGCACGGGACTGGATCACGCAAATGCGTCAAACCATGCGTTTGCAGGCGATGCAGAATGAATATCAAAAACTTCAAGTCCAAACTGAAGAACTCAATGCCATTGAAAATCAGTTGTTGCAGCTTAAGCCGGTATTAGAAAAAGACTTACAGTCGCTAGCAACCCAAAAGGCCGATACCCAAGAGCAGCGCAATAAAATTAAAGGCCAACAAAGTGATGCCAAAGAGTCTTTTGAGCAAGCGCAAGGTATATTGAATAGTCGAGTCAGTGAAACTGCTGAAAACCTTAAAGCCAAATCTTCAAGATTAGATCATATCCAGCAGCAGTATGAAAAGTATCAGGATTCCGATATAGATCAACTGCAAAAAAACATGGATGCTTTACCCCTTAAGCGTGAAGAGCACGAGCTAAAGTTAGAACAATATAGTTTGTTAATCGATCAACATAAAGACTTACAGAGTCAGCTTGAACAACAAAAGCTTAAGTTATCTGAATCATTAGAACGTTTGTCTCGTAAAAATCAGCTACAGGTTAAAACCATTAGCCAACAAAAAGAGACCGTGCGTAAAACTCACAGTGATAAAGAAGACAATTTACGTAAACAGTTTGAGCTGCGTAAAGAGCAACAGGCAAAGGAATTTGATCAGCAATTATTTGATATAGAGCGCGCCATAGTGCGCCAAGAGCATGACGCCAAACAAGCTTCGCCCACAGAGCAAGAAGTAGAAAACGGTACACTGGCGGATAAACGCTTGGAGCTTGCCCAGCGATCATGGCTACACAGTTCAGGCGCCAAAAAGCAAGCTGAAAACACTTATCAACAGCTGAGAAATAAACGAGACGAAGCCGATAAAGTATTACACCAGGCAAGGTTATCTACCCGGCAAGCCAAAGAGCGCTTGCAACAGTTACACAAACAGCTTTCGCCGGAACAAGACAGCTTAAGACAATTCCTGCGAGACAATAAAGCTGGTTGGGAACACAGTATAGGTAAGTTGATTGACGAAAATTTGCTCGAGCGTAAAGACTTGTCACCCCAACTTCTTGCCCACAACAGTGAGGCGATAGGTAACAGCTTATTAGGTGTGCAGTTAGACATATCAGTCATTGATGCCCCTGATTATGCCCAGGACGAAACCGCCTTAACCTTGTCATTGGAGCAAACGAAAAAACATTTTCTGGCCGCCGAAAAACAGCAAAAACAAGCTGAAGCTGAGTTAGATCAGTGCCATCAAGAGGCTGAATTACAAAGAGAAGAGGTTTCTGAGAAAAACCGAGCTTTTGAACATGCGGAGCAAGAGATAGGATATTCTCAAAGCGCCAAACAGCGTTTTACCGATGAACTAAAAGCTGTGCTAGCAAAGCGCAAGCAACACGCTCAGCAAGCCTTACACGTATCCCTGGATAACAAACAGCAAATTTTATCGCAAAAGCAAGATGCTATTGATTTATTAAAGTCTGATTTTGCAGAACAACTCCTGGATTTTAAGAATGGCTGGCAAGATGAATTAGCTGTTTTAGATGAACAAATCGAAGCGTTAGAGGGCCAGGTCAATCACAAACGGCAACAAAACCGTGAGCAAATTAAACAACTGGAAGATGCTTTTAATCAGGAGTTGGCCAACAAAGACATTGACCCTAATACTTTGCGTGAGCTTAAGCAGCAAATTGAGGCGTTAAAAAGTCATATTCAAGCTATAACAGTCAGGCGTGATGAGCTAAATGAATATAAAACATTTGTGCAGACCGATTGGTTGAAACACCGCCCACAATTGCTTGAACAAGAAGCAGAGCTAAAAGCCCTCATCCAGCAGTTGCAGCAGCAGCAAACCATCTTGGGTAATCAATACCAAACCCAACGTGTTGAACTAACGAAAACGTTATCAGAAACGGATAAAAATTTGTCCGGCTGTCATGCACTAATGACAGAAATTGAGCCTATGGTGCGTCAACTGAGTCATATTATATTTACCTGTGAGCCATCCGATCAGCAAAACATTAACCTAGGCGATCAGGCTGAACGCATTAACCGTTGTAGCGAAGCACTGGAAAGCCAAAGCCGTAGGGAGAAAAAACTTAAGGAGTCCTTTAATGAGTTTGAATCAACCTTAGGTAAAGATGCCGGTAAAGACTTTCTGGACACTATGGTGCAAGCCTTTAGTGTGCTGGATGAAGACACGAGTGCGCGGGCCCGTCTGCCTATTTTGCAGCGCTTGTTGAGTATTCTAGAATCTCGTCAACGGCAAATTGTTGAGCAAGGGGAAACCATAGGCGGTGACTTAAACAGGTTCTTCACTGTTTTTAGTGATATTAATCGCAAAATCGCCCAGCAAAGTAAACGCCTGACCGATGAAGTATCAGATGACTTAAGCCTCGACGGCATTGCCCGCTCTGAGGTAAAGATTATCTCTACCGTAGATGAGCTTAATTTTTGGGCACCACTGAAACGATTTTCCCAGCAATACAATAAGTGGAGTACCTCTGATGATTTTCTGCCCAGCGAGGCATATTTAGATAATTTGGCCGATGTGGTTGAGGTATTACCTAACGACGCCAACTACAGTATCGAATCACTGTTGCGTTTAGAGTTACACCTGAACGAAGGTGGCTCTGACTTAGTGATTAAAAATGACCGGCAGTTGCTTGAATCATCCAGTCACGGTATGGCCTATTTGATTTTGTGTAAATTTCTATTAGCCTTTACCCGTTTATTGCGTAACGAGGCGCAGATCACCATACATTGGCCGATTGATGAGATTGGCACGTTGGCGTATCACAATGTAGAAAAACTGTTTAAGGCCTGTGATGCCAATCATATTCATATTTTAGGCGCATTCCCGAACCCGGAATCTGATGTGTTGATGTTGTTTAAACATAGATACCTGATTGATAAACAGAAACAATGTTTGGAAAAAATCGAACCTAAACTCAGTCGTATTGCCGAGCGTTTGCAGCAGAACAAAACCTCAAGCACCACATCATCACAGGTGAACGTATGATAGAACATGGTCCATTGTTAGAGCGACTGCTGGAAGGTGAATTTATTTGTGCGGTCACAGACGAGCATAGCTTTCATAAGTTGCAAAATGACGAACTGGTTAACGACCTAAATCATTTTTTAAGGCCGCTCAACAGGCGAATTGCCAAAAATGATGATGGCTCAGTGTTTTTTCTGGCCTATTGTGATCTAACCCAAAATGCCCGCCAGCATCTCGCTCAGCAATTCACCAGCACAGTGCAGTCCCTGTTGCCCATGTTGGAATGGATGCAATTAGTGCAAGAGGCGTTAGGCCGTGATGGTTCATTAAGTGCAGGTGACACGATTAAGTTACAAGACTTTGAGTCCAAGGTAGTGGATAACCAGTCTCTTATTCAGCGTTTAGCCCAGCTTGCTAATGACAAGGTGTTTAAGTCAACAAGTGATAAACCTGATATGCAGATCAAACAGGTATTTAAGCGGATCAAGGAGTTAGGGTATTTACATCAGCCCCATAAAGATCGTTTGTTTTACATAGTAACGGGCAAAATCGAGCAACTTATGGAGTTGGTGCGTTTTATCAAAGACGAAGAAAACTTGCCCATTGATGATGATATTCCTGAACAAGAGGTCATGTTTTGAGTCAGGCGCCCAGGCAAACAAATACAGTGCCAAGCAACCCGTTATTTGCATTGGGCAAAGAGCGTTTAGAGCTAATGGGTAAACATGCTGAAGCCCTGATGCAGGGCTACTTGCAAGGTCATGTAGACGAAACCACTTTTACTCATCAGGCGTTAGAAAAGTTAATCACTAGCCGCATTTTATGGCGTCCGGATGAACAAAAACCCCTCAGCCTGAGGCCTAACGTTAATGACTTGATTGCCAGTTTGACCCAGGATGAGCGCAAACGGCAAATCAACTCAGACGTAGGCGAACATCTGGATCAAATCCACACTCGAGTTCAGTCATTGCAAGCGGCTCGGCAAAAAGGTGATTACGCTGCCAGTGAACATCACTTACAGCTACTGACTGAACGTGTACACGATATGACAGGGCAGTTTGGTGATGCTATTGAAAGTCTGTGGCACAGATTAAATACAGGGTTTGGCTTTGTTAGCAGCTTGGATGACAAAATTTTAGAAATCGAACTCGCACAGCGCCAATTAAGACGTATCTTAGACGGTTTTGGGATTATCAATTTTGAGGATCTTATCCAGCTAGCGGGCAGTGACGGCGCATTACGCAAGTTATTAGTGAGTCAGTTACAGGCCAGTATTTCTGATCATTCAGGTTCATTATTAGAAGTACAAAAACGCCTGGTACTGTTGATGGCACGTTTCCGTCAACAACAAGACAGAGCCTTGCTGATCAACCGTATGAGCGCATTTTTACGTCAGCATCCTAACTTCCAAATTGGTGACTATCCAAATCGCAGCCAAGTTCCTGGAGTGGTTAATCAGGCCCATGGTATCAGTGCCCAAGCTTTTATTGCTTTAGACAGGCCACAAGACAGCTACGGCCTGGCAGAACTTGCCCGCGCTGTACCTAGAGAGCATCAACAAGCTTCACAGTCTGAGAGACAAACTGAAGGCTTTGCTGTTGCTGTGCAAAACTTAGTGGTTACTGAACAAAAACAATTAACAAAAGACGTAGAAGATTTCTATATCCATGTAATAGAAAGCCCACAAGCATTAAGCGGTGTCGATTACTTAGCCGAACAGGCATTACTTTGGGAGCCAGAAATGTGGTTATTCCAAATCGTGGCTGAATACCAAGGTTTGCCTCAGCAAAATAAACAAAGCTTTATACTGGAAAAAGACAGTGCAGCACAAAGCCGTTTTAATCAGTTACGTATTATTAGCGATGTAAAAGTCGGCATGCATTTGTTCGGTGATTTTCAGGCGCCGGGTTAGACGAGGCTATGGCAGATGATCTCAGCTTAAAGGCAAAACGGTTACTCTTTGCCCAATACGAAAAACTGTTACATGAAGAAAATACTGTGGCGAAGGCAAGCCGCATTCTGATTGAGATTGTAAAATGGTGTGATGATTTGGAGTTCACGCCCGGTAAATGGGTAAAGCCAGATAAAACCTATCGGTTCAACAGAGAATATATTGGGCAAATCAATCAAGCATTATTAGATGAAGGTTACGCCAGTATTTTTGATGATTTTAGCCTGGATACTCATCAAAGTGCAGCACAACGAAACCCTTACGAAAAACAAGGACAACTCAAACCTACTCACCACTTGGTTTTGGTGGCTATCACCCAAGAGTCAGCGCTTGATGCTGTGGCTGAGGGGTTTTATCCAAGCCAGCAGGTCAATATCGAGTTAGATGTTAGTCAGTTAAAACTGAAGAGATTTGATTGCCTTGTCATAGTAGAAAATCGTGATAGTTTTAATGACTGGTTTGCATATCAACCTTATGCCTGTTTAGCGAAACCATTAGTCGTCTACCGTGGTGATAAATATCACTCAAGGGCATGTAAAACGTTACTCAAAAGTTGGTTGAACAGTGAACACAACAAACCGGCCATTTATTTTGGTGATTACGACCTAGCAGGTTTACGCATTGCCTTAAGTGCAGGCTACTCTCACTTGTTACTGCCTCAGTATAGCTGGTTAACCGCGCAAGCTATTAAGCAGCATTACCCTGATAATCAACAAAAATACCTCGCTAAATTAGAACAAGATTGTCCTGAATGCTGGCGATCTTTATTTGAGTTTATGAGTGAAAACAGGGCAGGGTTACGCCAGCAAAAAATGTATCAAACGCCCCTGATTTTATGGCCTGATAGGGTCTTGCATCAAAACAATTAGCCAGCGGTATCCAGTGGGTGCGAGCGAGTTGACCTGATACAAACTGCAGATGCTGGGATGACGGTAATAAGGGTTGTTTATGGATCAGCTGATAATTTATACCCGTGGCCCTGTGACTGCATCCTTGTTGGTTGCTTTTATTTACCTTATTCACTCAGTGCAGCCAAGCTTGAGTAAGTGATTTTTACCGCCTGGCTGCAACTTCAGTACCTTGTGTTGGCTATATTATATAAAACGAAAAAGATAGTTAGCACTTACATTTAGTGTCTAGCCTGCCAGGATCTCCATCTGTATTGGCTTTTTCCTGTTCTTATGAGCGTCGACATATTTAGACCATACTTCTCTACCGTTAAGGTCAGCATGTTGTTCGGAAAACCTATAACGCCATCTACTTTAAAGTTTTGGTTAATATTCAAGGCGTAGGCATAATTATTATTTTATCAGCCGCTGCATACCTCTTCTGAAGCGAACAATTCTATTCAGTTTTACGACTGTCATTCTTAAAAATTAAACCTGACAAAGGGTCTGCTATTATTCTGCCATGAGTTAATAAAAAGGTAAATTGACATGATTTTATTGAGCTTGGCAGTGGCGTCTCCAAGTGAAACGGGTATTGACAAGGATAGCGAATGAACGTACCGGTACTATTTAATGCAAAGCTAGGAGTAGATTAGGGGTCCGGGGGGAGTATTTGCTGGGGGAAAGGCTGGGCACTGACTTAATAGTATGGCGATAATGAAAGCGAGACACAGCAGTTAGTGAATTTACTTGCGTCTTATGACAATCACTTAGCCAAAATAGGTGTGAATAAGTAATTAAATCTGCGAAATTTAATTGATATTAGTCAGCAAAGTAAAAACGATTTACCGTCTTACTTGAATGGGACAAAAAAGAACTACATCTGAAATCATAAAACTCAGTCGAACCTGTAATCTAAACTGACTGTGAGGCGTGAATCGGTCAAATTCTGACTTTTATCCTCCGTCTCCTGGTCAAGGTAACGGGCAGTAACATCCATGGATAATTGTTTGCTCAAGGTACGTTTAAAAGAAGCAGAAATATTCATAACATCGTTTTTCCGATCAGAACCAATGTAATTTACAGTGGAAAAATTACTGCTCAAGGCTACATTACTGCGTCTTCCAAGCTGATAATACAAACTCAACCCTAGGTTTTTTCTTTCCTGCTGGCGATCAGACTCAAGGTATTCTGTCGTATTGATAGACAGATTTAGCGCTGCTTTAAGTCGACCTTTGTCGTACCCCAGGTTTAAGCGGCCCGTTTTACTAAATAAAACTTCGTTAGTGACATCGCTAAGCAGTAAACCTGCTTCTCTGAATTCTTCACCCGCTTGCAATACATATTGCAACGATTCTGGTTGAAAACAACCCGCTAATTCACTAGAGCTGATAGGGCAAACAAACAAGCTGCTGGAGCCCTCAGCAAGGCTAAGGCGAGAATATGAGGTCACAGTTTCGTTGTAACTGGCAGAGCTACGAAAGGATTTTAAATTATAGTTAAAACTGAAGTCGTAAGCATCGCCATAAAAACGTTTACTGTAATCAAATGCCACAGCCGTGCGTGATGAAAGTGCCCAGTTGGTATTCAAACCGACAAAGCGACTGCTCATTTCACCCTCATCGAGTTTATTGTAGGTAAGCTCAACGCTGCGATTATCGCTTGGTTGCCACATTAATCCAGCACCATAACTGGTGGTATCCAGGTTTGCGCGTTGGCTATTTACGTTCTGCTCGTTCACATCATAATTATTATCATTACCAACTAGTACTAATTTTATATCCTGGCTTAAACCAAACCCCAGGTGAGCGCTGGAAATCGTGGATACAAAATCCTGGTTGCCGGCTCGCTTGGTATTGTTATAACTACTGGCCAGGTAAAAGCTAGCTCGTTTGAATCTGCTACCTTGATAAATCTGGGCATTGAGTTGCATATTCTGGCTATCTATACCCTGGTTGCTGGTTAAGGATTCATCGGAATGGTTATTGGAATAGGAGGTTTTTACCGTTGCCCCTAAATACTGTGGATTGGGCACACTTAAGTTTAATTCGGCACTATTAGTACTGATTTTTGTTAACTCACCTGCGGCCAATACCTTGTCATTCACCAAGCCTTGTGATGCGTCAAGTACGCGATAACTTTGGCCTCCCGATAACGATAATGACATGATTCGGTCAATAAGATTGATATCAGAGGTATATTTTAGTTCGGTGAAACTTTTATCTGCCCCTGGATCATCGTTTTTTTGTTGCACATAGGTGTGATCGACCATAACTGACGCGGAAGCCTTGCGCGCATCGTATATGCCAATGACCTTGGTGTTAATCACAAGAGCCTGGTTACTGACGTTTTCCCGAGACTCGCTCTCGGTTTGATAGACATAACCGGTAGTATTAACATTAGGCGTGATTTGCAACTCACCAGCGATCAACAAATTTGGGCTAACGCAAGTAAATGCAGCTACCAGGATAAGTTTGTTGCAGGCTGGTGACGTCCTCTTGTCGGTCACTAATCTTCTTCTCCGTAATAATAATAGCCGTAGCCTGAAGCTTCATCGCCTGTCCTTTGGGCTTTGTTGATCACAAAACCTATGGCCATTTCTGGGTTAAGTTGAGTAACAGCTTGCTGTATATCAGATAGCTTGGTGGAATTTTGTGCGGTTACAATTATGGCTTGGCCTGCCAAATTAGCTAAAATAGCTGTTTCGTTAACACCCAGTAAAGGGGGAGTATCGACAATTACTATACGGTCAGTATAGCGATTAGCGAATTCTTGTACCGCTTCATACATCTTTTCGCTGGCGAGCAGCTCTGTTGACAGGTGGTGAGACTTTCCGGCAGAAATAATGCGCAAGTTAGGTATATTGGTGTTGCATATAATTTCGGAGACATCTGTTTTTTCGCCGAGCAGATACTCCATCAAACCTTCTTGGTTGTCCAGCCCAAGGGTGCGCATTACATTGGGGCGCAGCACATCTGCATCCACAAGGAGCACGGTTAAATCTTGCTCCAAGGCTATATTTAAGGCCAAGTTTACTGCGGTAAACGTTTTACCCTCGCCGGGCCTAGAACTGGTAATCATGACGATATTACTGTTGGTTAAAGACTGGGACAAAGGGCCAAAAGCATTATTCAAAACTTTTCGTTTGATGGCTCGGTATTCCTCGTTGATTTGCCGGCGCTGGGTGCCGATTGAAGCAAGCCCTTTTGCTTCCAACATCGCAAGATCGATCGTTATTTGTCCAATACTATTTGCCGCTTTTTTTGGTTCAATGGGGCTAGCTTCCGTCATGTTATCGACTGGTTCTGAAGCAGGTACATCGGTAGTCTCATCTTTTTTGCTGGCATTTTGCTTAGACAGTGCGCGCTCTATTGTATTCATGAGAATACCCTCGCAAATAAGTTAATTTGAAGTATTTCAGCTGTCACTAACACACCATAGATGACAAAAATTAAGCTTGAAGAAGTGATAAAGACAACCATTTTCGCTCTGTCGACTTTGCGTATTGCCGTGCGATTCAGGTGACTCACTATACCTAACACTGGGTACGAGGTTAAAGACGACAGTTGCCTGCCTCTGGTAAGAACGGGGTTAAGTTGGCTTATTAGAAAAGCAATACCAATGCCAGCTGCAAAACCCATAAAAGTAACCGCTGTGTAGCCTAGTACACGATTGGGTCCATCGGGTGTTTGAGGTGCCAGGGGTGGGTCAATGACCCTGAATTGCACATTTTCTGAAGATACATTTGCTTTTTGGGCTAGATCTGCTGATTGTCTTCTGGACAACAACTCTCCAAATTTACTTTTGGTAATATCGTAATCTCGGTTAAGCGCAGTGAATTCTGCTTCTATCTGGGGTACCAAATCAATTTGTTGTTCCAGGCTAATTATCTTAGCCTCAAAGTCTGCCTTTCTTACTTGTAGCGAAGCAATCAGACTTTGCAACCCGCTCATCTCCATACGTATCCCAGTAGATAACGTACTCAATGACCCGTTTGTGTTGTTGCCATCATCCAATGCCAGGTATTCATCTATTTCATCTTTCCGTGATTTTTGTAACACAGCCAACAAATTGTTTGATTCAACTACATCAGGGTGTAACTCAGTGTATTTGAGTCTCAGTTCATCAAGCTTTGCTTCTAGGCTGAGGATCCTAGCGTCATAACGGGTCGTTAGGGTTGGCTCTGAATTAGACGGTTTGACTGCAAAGCTATCCATTTGTGATCCTTGCCCCTTTAGTCCTTCGGATAAAGCCTTAATCTGTTGTTCAGTTTCCTTAATGGTAAGTTCAGTTTGCGCCAACTGGGACTGTAATTCGGTAAAATTTTGGTAAAAAGAGCCTTTATTCGGTAGCAAAGCCGAATATTTGCGTTTAAAACTTGCCACCCGTTGTTCAGCAAATGTTAAACGGTTTTCATATTCATCTATTTGTTCTTGAATAAAACGACTGGCGGAGTCTGAATCTTCACGTGTATTGCCCAGCGCCCCTTCAACGAATAAGTCCAGGGTTTCCTGAACCACATCTTTGGTCATCTGTGGATCTTTATTTGTGTATGAGATGGTAAATAAATTATCTCTTCCAGTTGTTCTTAAGCGAAGATTTCGACTCAGATCTGATATGACCTCTTCGTAATCAATCGGCGTTAGCGCAGTAACATCCAAATCAGATTCTCGGGCAATAATCTCCAGATTTGGACGACTTAACATGGTCTTGACCATCATAGTAATTTCTTGTTGAGGATTGCTTTGAATTGCCAATCCCCTTAACAAAGGTTGCAGAACTGACTGGGTGTCAACATAAACTCGGGCTGTTGACGCATAAATGTCAGGCATTGCAGCAACGTAGACAAAACCAACTGGACAAATCAACCAACTGGAAATTATAATGTATCGTTTTTTTACCCATACACCCCTGATGTAATCGATCAGTAATTCGATCGTTCTTTGTAAATCCTGCATTTAAAAATCCATATATCTATTTTCGACTAAAACCAAGCTTCTGGAATAATAATGATGTCACCAGGTAATATATCAATATTTTGTCGAATATCCCCATCTTTAATAAGCGCATCTATGTTCAGGTCAAACGTTTTTTGCGTACCGTTTACTATGCGTACCAGTTTAGCATTATTGCCAGAGGCAAACTCAGTCAACCCGCCAACTGAGATCATTAAGTCCAACAATGTCATTTGTTCGGTGTAGTTAATTGATTGAGGATTGGTAGCTTCTCCTATTACCCGCACTCGCTCACTTAATGGGCCGGAAAAACTGGTAACACTAACGGTTACGCGGGGATTATTGATATATTTGCCAAGCTCAGTTTCCAACTCCCGAGCAAGGGTTTCAGGGGTTTTCCCTGTAACGTCTACATCCTCCACTAGCGAAGTCGTTACCTTGCCGTCAGGTCTGACCACATAAGAGCCTGATATATCAGGGTTGCGCCATACAAAGATCGTCAGCATATCACCTGGGCCAATTAGATACTGATAATTACTGACAGAGGTTGTTAATGAAGGGTAAGTTGATGCGCTAGGCAATGTGCTGCTATTTGTGGTGCACCCTGGCGTAGTCAAAATTATTAAAAATAATAAATTGAAGAATGCTATTTTGTGAGTCTTCATGTAACTTATGGCTCCGTGTCGTAAACTCATCGTTAGTATAAGTAACTAATGTAGCAAGTTTCCGGTATATTTCACAACTTTATAATAACGAATAAACGACAAAAACTGTCATTCTTAGTTAATTAAATTATACGTAAATATTATAAATCTATTATACCGTCTAAAGAGGGAGAGAATGATTAATGAGTTTTGTTAATCGGAAGGAAGTTCGCCGTTCAAATACATTGATGGCTTTAGAAGCATCAATAGTTGGTTATATTCTCTATCTAACATTGGGAGTGGTTAATAAAACAACCCTTTCTCCAGCCCCTGCACTGGGAGATTTAGTCCTTTATATAGGGCTTTTTACATCTTTAGTTATACTTTCAGCCCTATCCGTGGGCTTATATGAGTCAAAATTAAGAGAAACTTTTCGTGGCATAATCCGTCGCATTTTTGTCAGTGTTGCTCTGGGTTATTTCTTGATGGAAATTATTGTTAACACTGTGCTTACTGACATTCAGTTACATCAATATTTTTTGCCGATAGCTGCGGGTCTGTCAATTATTACTTTGGTAATTTTTCGCTATTTCATCAATCATTTAGGCTTACTTGGTCTAGGGAAAACCAAGATTATCATTATTGGCGCTGGTAAACGTGCATCAATTATAGAACGCAGAATGCGCCGGGAAGTTGACCGTTTTGGTTTTGAATTATTGGGTTTTATACCTATTCCAGGGGATAATCGTGAAGAAGGTATCCAAAACGAAAAATTAATCCATATCAAGATTGATGAAAACTTCCGTAATTTTATCACGGACAACGATATTGAAGAAGTGATTATCGCCTGTGATGAGCGCCGTGGCACTTTACCCGTGGAAATCCTTTTTGATTGCCGCCTAAGAGGAGTCGAAGTGACAGATTTACTGGACTTTATGGAGCGCGAGACCGGGCAGATAGTGGTTAACCTCCTGTATCCAAGTTGGGTGATTTATTCCAATGGCTTTAATTCACAAAACCACCTCAAAGATGCGCTGTATTATATGATGAACACGGTTCTGGCCTTTGTGGTATTCATGCTAGCTTGGCCATTTATGTTGCTTACTGGTTTAATTATTTATCTTGAAGATTGTAATAAAATCAAATCTTCCGTGTTTTATAAACAAGAGCGAGTGGGTTTAAACGGTAAACTTTTTGATATTATTAAATTTAGAAGCATGCGTCCTGATGCAGAAAAGGATGGGGCTAAGTGGGCTACTGCTAACGATACTCGGGTTACTCGGGTTGGGACGTTTATTCGTAAATATCGAATCGACGAATTACCGCAATTGCTTAATGTATTTCGTGGCGAAATGTCATTTATCGGCCCGCGCCCTGAAAGACCTCAATTTGTTGAACAACTTATTCGCGAAATACCCTATTACAACCAGAGGCATAATGTAAAGCCAGGCATAGCCGGGTGGGCACAACTTAATTATCCCTATGGAGCAAGTGTGGAAGACTCTATGGAAAAATTAAAATTTGATTTGTATTACGTCAAACATCAAAGTTTGATGTTGGATATTCTTATTTTAATTCGCACAGTAGAAGTTGTGTTGTTTGGTAAAGGGAGATAATTTTGCACAGTAATGTACTAAATGCCATGACAGTAGATGTGGAAGATTTTTTCCATGTATCAGCCTTTGAATCTATTATTACCCCAGAGCAATGGAAAGATTATCAACCGCGGGTAGAGGGTAATACTCGCCGCTTGCTGGACCTTTTTGCCAAGCACGACGTTAAGTCAACATTTTTTGTTTTGGGGTGGGTGGCAGAGCGATACCCGCAACTGATTAAAGATATCCATGCCCAAGGCCACGAAATAGCAAGCCACGGTTATGCTCATCGCCGGGCAACTGAGCAAACACGGAAAGAATTTAAAACTGATGTCACGCGTTCTAAAGACCATCTTGAAGATCTCATCGGGGAAACCTTAATAGGGTACCGCGCACCTAGTTTTTCTATTGGTTACAACAATGAATGGGCCTTTGAAGTGCTGGCAGAACTTGGATTCCAGTACAGTTCCAGTACTTATCCGGTCAAACATGATTTATACGGTACCCCTGATTGGCCTCGCTTTGCATATAGGCGCAAAGAAGGGATTATTGAAATCCCGATCCCCACCTTAAACGTTTTAGGCAAGCAAACCCCTATAGGGGGGGGAGGTTACTTTAGGCTTTATCCCTATCAGCTGACAAAATTTTTAGTTTCCAGTTATTTAAAAAAAGAAAAGCAGCCCTATTCTTTTTATTTCCATCCGTGGGAAATAGACAGCGAGCAACCACGGTTAACTCATGCACCTTTAAAATCAAGATTCCGCCATTATGTCAATTTAGACAAAAACTACGGAAAATTAGAGCGTTTATTAGTAGACTTTTCATGGGGCACCATGAGAGATGTTTATAATGTTTCTGCCAAATAGAAGGTCATTGTTATGGTTGTAAGCTCCTCTATGGAACAGTCTGGAGAGAAAAATGGCAAAGCTGTTATCTTTGGTTTAGTTGTTATTGTATTCATCTGGTGTGTAGTATTTTGGCAAGGGCTGATTACCGCCATCGATATCTGGCTTATTTCAGATATTTTTAATCATTGTTTATTTGTACTGCCGGCGGTTGGCTTTTTTATCTATTTAAAATGCCCACAA
>JBKEFM010000004.1:0-62946 GCA_046709505.1 Paraglaciecola sp.
CCTAGATGAATGATTGTCCTCGACAGAACCCGGCTTATCGGCCAGCTCCAACTATTTATGTAAAGCCCTTGTTCCGCAAGGGCTTTTTCATAAATATTGATTGACTAATCAGTTGAGTGCCTAACAATGGTACACATCAAATTACCCCACAGCATTAAAAAATCTGGTTTCTACAAGCTAAATCTCACAATGAAAGACACAATTTTAAAATGTGCTTTAATGACTTAAAACCGACAGTGATAGTGCTTGTACCAGCCTTAAATAATATGGTTTGCTATGGGCACCCACTCAATCAAAATGGCAACCGCAATGAAGTTTTACGTAGTTTGGAAAGGCAGGGAGACTGGAATTTTCACTGATTGGGCGACCTGTAAGAAACAAGTCGATAAGTTTACCAGCCCCAAGTATAAGTCGTTTAAAACCCGGGCAGAAGCTGAAGCTGCTTTTCATGGCAGTACCACATCCGCTGAAAGTAAACCATCAAGCCTACCTACGGCCAAAAAAAAGTCTACCGCTAACGCCATTAAGACATACACAGCTGCAGATATCTCACTGGTTAAAGTCGATACCAAAATATTCACTGACGGCGGCTGTGTACCCAATCCAGGCAAAGCAGGCTCAGGTATTGCTGTCTATCGAGGTGAGTCTTTAGCTGAGCTTTGGTACGGCCTGTACAATCCTAATGGCACGAATAATACCGCTGAGTTACATGCATTACATCAAGCCCTGGTCATGGCTCGTGATGAACGGGGAAAAGGGAAGTCAGTGGCTATCTTTTGTGACTCAAAGTATTCGATTCAGAGCGTTACGCAGTGGGCTATTAGTTGGAAAAAGCTCGGCTGGAAGAAAAAAACCGGTGAGATTAAAAACCTGGCGTTAATCAAAGAGATGTTCGCACTGCATCAGTCGTTCAAAGATGATGTTCACGTGCTGCATGTCAATGGTCATGTGGGCGTAGAAGGCAATGAGCTTGCTGATCGCATGTCTATGGTCGCGCTTGATACGGAAGAGGTAGATTTCACCCTTTATCGTGATGATTTAGACGTTAAGGCCATATTAGCCATGCGTGCCGGGTAAAATAAAATGTAGCTGAAAACCCTTGTCACGGCCCTGAATAAATAGCGGATAAAAGGAAGTCGGTAGATCAGGCCTTTAAGCTATATGAAATTAGGCGCTTATATTGACCTGATACATTCAAAAAGTAGCAGGCAGCGGTGAGCAAATTGCTCTTTCTAATGACAAAGGCGCAGCATCAACCGGCGACCGGTCTCTTTATACCTATCGCCCTTGATGCTGCAGCCTTGTTGGCTCCCAATCACTGAATACGTCTAAGCTCATGTAGCTGAGTTCTTTTGCCGCCTGGTTGCAACCCCAATGGCTTTGGGTATAGGTTGATGGTACTACCCCGTGACTCGATACTCAGTCACTGAATAATAGGCTTCACCGGCTGGTAACTCGGCGCTGGGGAAGTGTCCTTGATTGGGCGCGTCGGGATAACACTGAGTTTCCAGGCATAGGGCATGATTGGCTTCATAGGCCGTCTGATCTTTACCTAGGGGCCGAGCGGACAAGTAGTTGGCTGTGTATAACTGTATACCTGGCATAGTGCTGTATACAGATAATGTTCTGCCACTTTGGGGCTCCACGGCTTTTGCTACCAGAGCGGGTTGAGGCATATCGGGCTGGTAAGCATCCACGCACCAGTTATGATCGAAACCATTCCCTATTATTAGCTGTGGGTGAGTGGCTGCCAGCGGTGTGGCCAGGGTGACTAAATCACGTAAATCAAAAGGGGTGTCAGTAACACTTGCCAGCTCCCCGGTTGGAATGGCGTTTTCATCTGTGGGGGTGAAACGGCTGGCGAATATTTGCACCTTATGTTGGGTAACGGGGCCACTTTGGTGTCCCCCCAGGTTGAAATAACTGTGTTGGGTGGGATTAAATACCGTCGCTGTTGTGCTTTGGGCATAGTACTCAATTTTAAGGCCGTTTTGAGCACTCAGGGTATAAATGACTTTGGCGGTCAATTCTCCGGGAAAACCTTGATCACCATCGGGACTGACTAAGCTCAAAGCTAATTTAGGCTCTTCACCGTCGGCTAATATCTCAGCGCGCCAAATGCGGCTGTTGAAACCGTTTTGTCCGCCGTGCAGGCAATTTCCGCCTTGGTTCACATCCACCTGGTATGCTGTGCCTTGCAGGGTAAACTTGCCTTTGGCGATGCGGTTGGCATATCTGCCTACCACCGCGCCGACATAGGCTTGATCCTCCAGGTAAGCCTCTACGGTGTCAAATCCCAGTACTATGTCAGTAACATTATCCGTGGCCGTTTCATCAGGCACCAACCAGCGACGTACCATGCCACCTAAAGTCAGGATATCAACCTGGGTTCCTCGGGCGTTAGTTAAACTGTATTGATGAACCGGCTGGCCATCCGCTAAGCTGCCAAATACGTTGCAGGTAATCATTTGGCATAGCCTAAGGTGCATTGCACTGCGTTTTCCCAGCCGGCTAACAATTTATCACGGCGCTGGGCAGTCATCTTGGGGGTAAAACGGTTATCAACCTGATTGGTGCTGGCCAGCTGCTCACAAGATTGATAAATACCCGCTTGTAACCCGGCTAAATAGGCGGCACCCAACGCGGTGGTCTCCATTATTTTTGGGCGCTCAACGGTGACATTTAGCACGTCGCTTAAAAACTGACACAACCAGCTATTGGCCACCATGCCACCGTCTACCCGCAATTTATCCAGAGATACACCGTCTTCGGCCATCGCCTGCAATAAATCGGCAGTCTGGTAACACACCGACTCTAATGCTGCCCTGACAAAATGGGCATTGGTTGTACCTCGGGTCAAACCGAAGATCGCCCCCCGGGCTTGGGGTGCCCAATGTGGCGCACCTAAACCAGCGAAAGCGGGCACCATGTACACCCCGTGATCGTCCTCAATACTCTTGGCTAATGCTTCTGTCTCGGCTGCATTTTTAATTAGATTCAGGCCATCACGGAGCCATTGTACTGCGGCTCCGGCAATAAAAATCGAACCTTCCAGAGCGTAGTGGGTGGTGCCCTGGATGGTGTAAGCCACAGTGGTCAGTAATTTATTTTTTGAGGTGAAAGCTTGCTCACCGGTATTAAGTAGTACAAAACAGCCGGTGCCATAAGTGCTTTTGAGTGATCCTGGGGTAAAACAGCACTGACCAATACTGGCAGCCTGTTGATCTCCCGCCACACCCAATATAGGCAAGGAGAAGCCAAATAAGTCTTGTGCGCTATGCCCGTAATCATCGGCACATTCTTTAACTTTGGGGAGCATAGACTTGGGTACGTTAAAAATATCCAGCAAGGTTTCATCCCATGCCAGTTCGTGAATATTAAACAGGTTAGTGCGACTGGCATTGGTTACGTCTGTGGCATGCATCTGACCGTTAGTCAGGCGCCATATCAGAAATGAATCTACGGTGCCAAAGGCCAATTCTCCTGCTTCGGCCCGGGCTCTGGCACCCTCGACGTTATCCAGTATCCAGGCAACCTTGGTGGCGGAAAAATAGGGGTCAAGCAATAACCCTGTGCGGGATTTAACGACTTCCAGCAGGCCTTTATCCTGTAACCCACGGCACATGTTGGCGGTGCGTCTGTCCTGCCAGACTATGGCATTGTAAATGGTCTGGCCGGTGGCTTTGTCCCACACGACTGTGGTTTCCCGCTGGTTAGTGACCCCGATGGCTACGATCTTTGCCCCTTTTGCTATGGCTTCTGATATGGCCTGACGGCACACCACCACAGTGGAGGTCCATATATCTTCTGGATCATGTTCAACCCAGCCATCATCCGGATAATGTTGGGAAAATTCTTGCTGGGCCATGGCGATAATTTTCGAGTCAGGGGAGAATATAATGGCGCGGGTCGATGTTGTGCCCTGATCTATGGCTAAAATACAATTCGGGATCGTCATGGCAATTTTTTCCTGGTTAGGGGGTTTGGTTTTTTTTATCTTGATCTTCTTTGAGCGCGCCGTTTAACAGGGTTTTTGCTTCCAGTAATAAATTGCGCATCTGGGTTTCTGCTCCCTGGTGATCTCCGGCCAGAATGAAATCCAGGATCCGCTGATGATCTTCTACACTGGCCTTATCTACGCCTTTAAAACGATTGGTGACACGAATACTAAAGCGCAACGCAACATCTATGGTATGGCGCATATTCCAGAAAAACCGGTTACCGCTGGCTTCCAATATTCCCACGTGAAAAGCAATATCCGCGTCCAGGTGATCATCTTCCCCACGAGCTGCTGCATACATTCTTTCAATGGCATTATTGAGCATAATACGGTTGTCATCAGTCAAGTTGCTGGCGGCGAGTCCTGCAGCGGCGGGCTCTATGGCCAGGCGCATATCGACAAACTCAGAAATAATTGGCAAGGAGCCCTTGCGATCAAGCAGCCAGTTTAAAATGTCCGGATCAGACAAATTCCACTGGGACTCGGGTAACACTATGGTGCCACGCCTAGGCCGGGCATCCAGCATGCCTTTAGCTGTGAGCATTTTTACCGCTTCACGGAGCACGGTTCTGCTGGCGTCAAATGACTCACAAAGGGCAGCTTCGGCTTTTAATGGCTCTCCTTGAGGGTGTTCGCCCAGGGCAATCGCCCTGCCTAAAGATTGCACTATATGACGGGTGAAATTCCCACTAAACATTCTACTGGCCATGATATTTCCTACTCTTAGTTGTTATTTTGGGTAGATCATTGTTAGTTGATTGCGCAGGCAACGTTAGCCTGCAAATTGATTCGTGTAACCCCTTAAAAGGAGTGTGATAAATGAATAAGTCACCGTCACTGGAGCCAAGTGAGTGCCCCTTTGAATGTAAGCCCTTGGCCGCTGAGGTGACAAATAGATGGTTTAAGTTCGGACCGCCAAAACAGATGCAAGAGGGTTGCTCACAGGGAATATCTACCGTTAATACCAGTTGGCCATTTGGGTGATAGCGTTTAACAGTTGCGCTGCCCCACTGAGCATTCCAAAGGAAACCCTCACTGTCAACACATGAGCCATCGGGAAAGGCGCCGGAGGCTGTGGTTATCCATGGCTGGCTATTTTTAAATTCCCCGCTTTGAGGGTTAAAATCACTGCGGCTGATCACCTGTCTGGCTGAATCAGCAAAATACATGGTTTTTGCATCGGGACTCCAGCATAGGCCATTGGCAATCTGTACATCATCCAACATTTTTTTTGCCTGATAATCATCTTCAAGGCGATAAAGAGCAGCACATTGTGGGCTATTTTCTTCACACATAGTGCCGGCCCAAAATCGGCCCTGGCGATCCACCCGGCCATCGTTCATTCTGGTATGTTGCTGGTTGGTTTCTACCTGGGTCAGGGGGATAACCTGGCCGCTGGCAGGATGAAAAAACGCGAAGCCGTTGTCAAAGGCCGCGATCAGCCAACCCTGGTGTTGGGTTAGACCAAACGAACACAGTCTTTTGGGACAAGGATATTGACTTGGCTGGCCATTAAAATTCCAGCAATAAAACTGTTTGGCCAGAATATCTGTCCAATAGAGGCACTGTTGGCGATGATCCCAGATAACCCCTTCCCCTAATGAATTACCGACCTTGAGTTGCTGCACCAGTTGAATAGCCTTACTCATTTGCTTTATCATTCCAGTTGACTGAGGCCAGCGCTTGCAAACCTAACAGGGTGGCTTCTTCGCTGCTGAAATGTTCTGTAGTAATGCCAATATATTCCAGTGCTTCGATATATAAACTACAAATATGGTCCGAGCCTATGACGGTTACATGGGTGAATATGTGAAAATCCTGCATCGCCGCTTTAACATCACAGCCGATCAACAAGCCCGACAGGTAACCGGCGGCCTGGGTACTCGTGTGCTTGTCAATAACCTGATAAGCCCTGGCGGCGAACAAGGTATGTAACAAATTACTCGACTCACGCATACCGACCTGTATGCCATGGGTGAAACTAGGCTTACACCACTTTGCTTGCGTAGTGGGAGAAAGTAATACGCTATGTTGACTCAATACTTCATACAATTCGCCAACTGGGCTGGTAACAAAAGACTCAATGTGTTGTTCCTGCAGCAATGCCCATTTAGTGTGGGTGCCGGGTAAGCACATGAGCCTGTTTTGCCCGGCCAGAGGGCACTGTGATAAAAAGCCAAAAATTTGAGTTTCTTCGCCGCGCATAATATCCGGCAAATTATGCCTGTTCAAACAAGACAATCCCGGCATTATAGTGATGTCTACGCCTCTGGCGGTGAAGTGTCTGGCGGCCGCTAATATATGTTGTTTATCTGCAGGGCAACTAACATAAGAAGTTTGTTTCCACCCTATATCCGCGCCCACAGTGCCAATTAAAAATACCGGCACCTGGCCATATTCAGTGATCCAGGGCTGGCATAAGGCAAAAAAATCTTCCTCTGGCTCTCTAAGGTGTTTAATCCCTGGACCTGCGGTTCTGGCTAACACTGTTAGCTGTTGCTGGTTAAATCGACACAGGTACAGACGACAGGCACTGGTCCCCCAGTCGCCTAAAATAATAATGTCAGACCGGTTGCTCATCTAAGTACGGCCAGCATCGATAACAAATTGTTGACCGGAGATCATGGCGCTATCATCGGCCGCTAAAAAAAGGGCCATGTTAGCGACGTCAATGGGCTCAAGTCGGCCATGCAGTGCCACGGATTTTTGCCATTCCTTGTCGGCTTCGGGGGTTAGCCATAAATCCAGCTGACGATCCGTGGCCACCCAACCCGGCAAAATAGTATTCACTCTTATGCCATATTCACCGTATTGATTGGCCAATGATTTACTTAAACCATTGAGTGCGGCTTTAGCGGCCACATAACCGGGCATTTGCTTGGGGCCAATCAGTACATTAATCGAACTGAGGTTGATAATATTGCCGCTATGATTTTGGCGCATCAAACGTATGGCACTTTGACAGGCGAAAAATGTGGAATCAAGATTGACTGCCATACACTCTCGCCAGCTCTGCAAGTCTATCTCTAGGGGGGAATGTCGTGTGTCATTTGCGACATTGTTGATCAGTATATCCAAGCGTTGATGTGAATCGGCTATGCTGACTATAAATTGTTGCAGTTGGTCAATATTTGTAGCGTCCAGATATTTGAACGTCGGTCGCCTACCCAGGCTGGTATATATTTCATCACACAGCGCCAAACCCCTATTCTGCTGGATATCGAGAAAAATAACCTGAGCCTGTTGGCGCATAAAAGCTTCAACCATGACGGCACCAATGCCGGTTGCACCACCTGTAATCAGGATAACCTTGTCTTTTAAACTTGGGTAGGTGGCATAATTATTCATTGTTGCTCGCTTGGTGAATGTAGGTTCTGTTATTATATATGAATCATGATCCAATGCCGACTGGACAGTAATGTCTCATGGTTTATATATAATATGATATTATTTATTTACGATAATAATGTATTTTATTTACATTTTTAAGCTTCTGCCTTATCTGTATTTTTGACTGTCGATGTAAAATAACCTCGCCATACTCCTGCCCGTTGCGTCATTTTAAAACAAAAAATGACGCTTATCTGCGGCATTTTTCAGTTATTGGCTTGAGATTATACATTTCAACTTAAGCCTTTATTTCTCTGGTATGCCGGGACTCAAAATTGCAAGATTTTAATCTTGACATCATGGACTGGAGATACCTAAACTATGTGCAGTGGGTAAAAGTGGCGAAAAGTGGATCTGAATCATCATTTATAATGAAGAACAGGTCAAAATTAGCAAATAATAACAAAAAAGGCTTAGGGAATGTTCCGCGGCGCTAATGCAATCAATCTGGATATTAAAGGACGTGTCACAATACCGACAAGGTACCGCCAATCCTTATTGGATGACTGCCAGGGACAACTGGTCTGCACGATAGATACACAGCAGCCGTGTTTACTGCTTTATCCACTTCCTGAATGGGAAGAAATCGAACTTAGACTCAGTCGTTTATCCAGTATGAACCCACATGAGCGCCGCTTGCAGCGCCTGCTTTTGGGTTATGCAATGGAAGGCGAGATGGACAAAAATGGCCGTTTACTACTGAGTGCACCTTTACGCCAGCATGCCCAATTAGATAAACAGATCATGCTTGTTGGCCAGTTCAACAAGTTTGAGTTGTGGGACGCAGATGTCTGGCAACAACAAATCCAACAAGATGTGGCTACCGAGCAGGAAGCGGCATTTGAGTTAACAGAAAGCCTGCAGGACTTTTCTTTATAATGAACACTAAATTTTCACATTTGTCTGTATTGTTACACGAATCTATCGAAGGGCTTAATATCAAGCCTGATGGCTTATACCTGGACGCCACATTTGGCAGAGGCGGGCATTCCCGACAGATCCTTAGTCAGTTATCGGCGCAGGGACGTTTAGTAGCCCTGGATCGAGATCCTGCAGCCATCCAGGCTGCCAAGCAGCTGGCGGATGACCCACGCTTTTGTATATGCCACAGCAATTTTTCCGATATGGAATCAGTTTTACAAGACTTAGGCCTACATGGCAAAGTGGATGGCATCTTGATGGATCTGGGGGTTTCCTCACCCCAATTAGACGATGCACAGCGTGGGTTTAGTTTTATGCGTGAAGGACCTTTGGATATGCGAATGGATCCTTCCAAAGGTTTAAGTGCCGCCCAATGGTTGGCTGAGGCGGATGAACAAGATATCACTCAGGTGATCAAAGAATTTGGTGAAGAAAAATTCGGCAAACGTATCGCCCACGGTATTGTTAATGCTAGGCAAGAAGAAGCGATTATCACCACCGCTCAACTGGCAAAAATCATCGATTTAGCCGTACCGGTCAAAGATAAATTCAAACATCCGGCGACCCGCAGTTTTCAGGCTATCCGTATCTATATCAACAGCGAGCTGGATGAGATTCGCACCGGTCTCAAAGCGGCGCTCAACAGTTTACATTCAGAAGGACGTTTGTCGGTGATTAGTTTTCACTCTCTTGAAGACCGCCTGGTTAAACGTTTTATTCGCGATCAGAGTCGTGGTTTGCAGGTGCCTCATAATTTTCCTGTCACCCAGGCACAAATCGATGCCGTAAAAGCAATGAAAGCTATAGGCAAGGCGATTAAGCCTTCAGCCGGTGAATTGGAGCAAAACATCCGCGCACGGAGTTCGGTACTGCGGGTGGCTGAGAAGCTATGACAAGGGTAGATACCAATTTTAAGCTAGTCATTTTTTTGCTTGCAGATTTAGCCCGCCATCCAGTGCGGGTTTTGTTGTTTCTAACACTATTGGTTAGTGCCGGAGCGGTGATTTTAAGTGCACATAATAATCGCCAACTGTCTATTTCCCTGGAACGTTTGATGCAAGAAAAAGATCAATTAGATGTACAGTGGCGTAACCTGATTTTAGAACAAAGCGCCCTGACTGAACATAACCGAATTGAAACGCTGGTATCTAAACAGTTGAATATGCGCCGTCCGGAAGCTGACGATGAAGTCGTGGTGAAAATAAAATGACACGGCCAAAAACCAAAGTTAAAGATGACGCACAAGCCAAGCAGAATACTGCTCCTGTGGGGCTGCAATGGCGTTTTATTATAGTAGTTGGCACGATTGTATTGGTTTTTGTCGGCCTGTCGGCACGGGCGGTATATATTCAGGTTATTGACCCTGATTTGCTTATCCGCCAAGGTGACAGCCGCACCCTACGCACCCAAAATATGCCTGTTCATCGAGGCAATATCACCGATCGTAATGGTCAAAAGCTGGCGGTAAGCGTACCAGTGCGAGCTGTGTGGGCTGATCCAAAGACGGTGGTTCAAAGTGGGTCTTTTGCCGATAAAAGGCGCTGGCAGGCCTTAGCTGAAGTTTTGGGGCAAGACCAACAAGAATTGGAAGCCAGAGTCAGTAATCCGAAAAAGCGCTTTGTCTACATTCAGCGCCAGGTATCTCCGGCTATGGCTGAATATGTCGAACAGTTATCCATCAGTGGCGTGTATTTGCGTGATGAATCCAGACGTTATTATCCTACAGGCGAAGTGTCTGCCCATTTGGTTGGCTTTACCAATGTTGACGATCAAGGGATAGAGGGCATTGAAAAGTTATACAACGAATGGCTGACGGGTAGCCCAGGCACCCGTAAAATCCGCCGGGATGGCAAAGGCCGTCAGGTTGAAATTTTGTCACAACAACAGGGTACAACGCCTGAAAATATTGAACTGACTATTGATCAGCGGATCCAGGCTTTAGCTTATAAAGAACTGAAAAAAGCGGTGCAATATTACCGGGCGACCTCGGGTTCGGCTGTGGTAGTCGATGTGCAAAACGGTGAAATTTTAGCTATGGTCAACAGTCCGTCCTACAACCCTAATAACCGTAATGGCGTGTCGCCTCACCGTATTCGTAATCGTGCTATCACCGATGCCTTTGAGCCTGGCTCGTCAATTAAACCTATAGCCGTTTTGAGCGCCCTGGAATTCGGCGCCGCGAAGGTGAAAACCATCATAGATACCTCACCGGGCTGGATGCGACTTGGGGGGAGTATGGTAAAAGATGCGCGCAATTACGGCAAACTGGATTTGACTGGCATTATTAGCCATTCCAGTAATATGGGGACTTCGAAATTAGCCTTGTCGGTACCCAGGCAGTTTTTGATCGAACAGTATTACAATATGGGATTAATGAGTACCAGTGGTGCGAATTTACTCGGGGAAAGCAGTGGAATTTTCCATGAGCACAACCGTTGGTCGGATTTTGAATTGGCCACGTTGTCTTTTGGTTATGGCCTGTCGGTGACCACAGTGCAATTGGCTCGTATGTATAGCATTTTAGGCAGTGGTGGCATTAAACGGCCGTTAAAAATTGTGCGCGATGAACTACCGTCTCAAGAAGAGCGTGTCTTTAGTGAACTTGCTGCCGAACAAGTATTGGCTATGATGGAAAGTGTGGTACAAAAAGGCGGCTCAGGTCATAAAGCCACAGTAGCTGGATACCGAGTTGCGGGTAAAACCGGCACCAGCCGCAAAGCGATAGCGGGTGGTTACGGTGAGCAGTACGTCAATATTTTTGCTGGCGTGGCGCCGGTCTCTGATCCTCAATTGGCCGTGGTGGTTCTGATTAATGAACCCCGGGGTGATGAGTATTATGCCGGGGATACGGCCGCCCCCGTATTTGCGAAGATCATGTCAAGCAGTTTACAAATTCTTAACGTTCCCCCGGATGATAAAACTGTGTCATCCCTGACATCGTCAGCAAGGGGGACAAATGCCGGCTGATTTGACCAAGCGGTTACCATCAGCTAATGAGCTGATGGTAACAAGACAAAGTATCCAGCCTTTGTTAGCCCAGTTTGCCATTGATGCCCCGGATATAGTCGTAGACGGTCTCGTGCTGGACAGTCGGGAAGTGGCCATTCATAAGGTGTTTGTGGCACTTAAAGGTCATCAATCGGATGGTCGTGACTTTATTCCCCAGGCGATTAGTTTAGGGGCAAAAGTGATTTTGGCTCAATGTGATAATCAAGATGAACACGGCATCGTTGAAATGCGCGACCAGTCGCTGATCATTTCGTTCTATCAACTGCCTGATCAGCTGTCTGCGCTGGCGGCGGCATTTTATGGTTATCCCGCCAATCAATTGCAGATCATAGGGGTAACGGGAACCAACGGCAAAACGTCTACTGTTCAGCTTAGTAGCCAGCTAGCTGCCTTATGTGGCGTGCGGGCGGCCACAATTGGCACGCTGGGCTCGGGTGTAATTGACCCCAATAGCACTAAGACAGATTTGAACCGCACTATCAACACTACGCCCGACGCAATAAGGATGCATCAGTTGATTGCCCGGTTTGTCCTTGAGCAGGTGGAGCAGGTGGCACTGGAAGTGTCATCCCATGCGCTGGTGCAAAAGCGTATCGAAGCATTGAAAGTCGATGTGGCGGTGTTTACCAACTTATCCCGGGATCATCTGGACTACCATGGTTCTATGCAGGCCTACGCGCAGGCGAAACGCCAGTTACTCAGCCAAAAAGGGTTGAAATATGCGTTGCTCAATACCAACGATCGCGAGAGCGAAAACTGGTTACAGGCCATTCCTGAACAGGTGACAGCCATACTTTTTGGCATAGATAAGTCCATAGTGAGCCTGCCTGGTGAACAACAATATTGTTTCGCTCAAAATATTGTATATCTGAACTATGGTTGCCGGTTTGATCTGGTCAGCTCATGGGGACAGTGTGAGATACAGTTGTCGTTATTGGGGGAATTTAATGTATTTAATACCCTGGCTGCTATTACGGCCCAGCTATGCCTGGGGCTGCCACTCACCCGGTTAGCATCAATAGCCAGCCAGTTACGCCCGGTAACTGGCCGTATGGAACGCTTTGGTGATAACGATCAGGCTGCTGTAGTGGTGGATTATGCCCATACACCTGATGCCTTGGAACAAGCTTTGATGGCCTTGCGTGCTCATTGCCAAGGGCAGCTGTGGGTCATATTTGGTTGTGGTGGGGATAGGGATAAAGGTAAGCGCTCACTTATGGGGGAAATCGCAGAAAAACTGGCAGATAGTGTTATTATTACTAATGATAATAGTCGTTCTGAAGACCCCCAATGTATCGCTAACGACATATTGTCAGGTTGTCGGGATCCTCAGCGTATCCATATTCAGCTAGATAGACGTGAGGCGATCCAACGTGCGGTGCAGCAAGCTAATAGCGGTGATCTTATTTTAGTGGCAGGTAAAGGCCACGAAAATTATCAGATTATAGGTAATGAAAAACTGGCTTATGACGAACGACTATACGTAAAGAATCTGCTTGAGAGGACGTTATTATGATTTCGGTTTCACTTACCTGGATAGCTGACAAGGTGCAGGGACGCATCCTGAACTGCACAGCAAATATTGCCAGCGAAATCCTGATCAAGGCAGTCAGCACAGATACCCGCACGGTAGGAAAAAATGATTTGTTTATTGCCTTGCAGGGACCGAATTTTGACGGCCATAAATTTATTGATCAGGCACAGCGAAGCGGCGCTCTGGCACTTATTGTGGCCCATAAAGTCGACAGCGACCTGGCGCAAATATTGGTGGCAGATACTAAACAGGCGTTAGGATTACTGGCCAGTGCCGTTAAACAGAGCGTTAACCCAAAAACAGTGGCCATAACCGGCAGCAGCGGCAAGACCACAGTTAAAGAAATGGTCGCGGCAATCCTGTCCCGTCGCAGCAAGGTGCTATCGACGAAAGGCAATTTTAACAACGACATAGGTGTACCTCTGACACTGCTGCGTCTGGAAAGTGATCATGAATACGCAGTAGTAGAAATGGGTGCCAATCACCTGGGGGAAATAGCCTACACCACTGGGTTAGTCAAACCTGATGTAGCCACTATTGTCAATGCCGCTGCCGCGCATCTGGAAGGCTTTGGTAGTCTGTTGGGTGTGGCTCAGGCTAAAAGTGAAATATTCAACGGCTTAAACAAAGATGGCCTGGCGTTACTTAACGCAGACAGCGAGTTCTTGACATTTTGGCAAGAAAAATTAGGGCATTTACGGATACAAACCTTTGGTACTTCATCCAAGGCTGATTTTCAAGCTCAGAAAGTGGTTATGGGGTCAAACGGTTGTGTGGATTTTTTGCTGCGAAGTCCTCATGGAACGGTACCTATATCCTTGCCCCTGCCGGGCATACATAACGTCAGTAATGCTCTGTGTGCTGCCGCCTTATCCCTTGAAGTGGGCGCGAGTCTAGACGATGTTAAAGAGGGTCTGCAATACATGGCGCAAGTCAGTGGTCGTTTGCAAGTCAAGCAGCTCACCAGCCAGGTTAAACTGCTTGATGATACTTATAACGCCAATGTGGCGTCAGTCAAAGCCGCTATTGATTTACTGGCCAGTTTTGCCGGTCGGCGGGTGTTGGTACTTGGCGATATGGCTGAGCTGGGCGAAAAAGCGCGTTTCTACCATCAGCAAGTGGGTCAGTACGCCCAGCAAAAAGGCATAGATCAGCTTTTCAGTCTTGGGATGTTAAGCCAAAGCGCCAGTGATGTATTTGCTGAAAATGGCAGCCATTTTATTGATAAAAACGAATTGGTGTTGGCGTTAACCGTCTGTTTAAAAACAGAAAAACGCGACATCAGTATTTTAGTTAAAGGATCTCGCAGCGCACACATGGAAGACGTCATCAGCGCTTTGGAGGACTCCCCTGTGGGAAAGTTTGAACATAATGGGGAGCCGCTTATATGCTGATCCTGCTGGCTGACTGGTTGCAACAATTCGAGCCTGGTTTCAGGGTGTTTTCTTATCTGACCCTGCGCGCTATCCTTAGCACACTGACTGCGCTGTTGATTGCGGTACTGATTGGTCCAAAAATGATCCGCTGGTTGCAACGCATGCAGATCGGCCAAACTGTCCGTGACGATGGCCCCCAATCTCATCTGGCGAAATCAGGTACGCCTACTATGGGTGGTTTGTTGATATTGGCAGCCATAGTGATCAGCGTATTATTATGGGCTGATTTATCGAACCGCTATGTGTGGGTTACCTTAGCGGTGGTGGTGGGCTTTGGTACGATAGGGTTTATCGATGATTATCGTAAAGTAGTACGCAAAGATCCTAAGGGCTTGATTGCCCGGTGGAAGTATTTTTGGCAATCCGTTATTGCTATAGCGGTGGCCTGGTATCTCTATGCTTATCAGCAAAATCCTGCGGAAACAGCCTTACTGGTGCCATTTTTTAAAGACATCATGCCGCAAATGGGCATCTTTTTTATGGTGGTAACCTATTTTGTCATAGTTGGTACCAGCAATGCAGTGAATTTAACAGATGGCCTGGACGGCTTGGCTATAGTGCCTACTGTACTGGTAGCGGGGGCCTTTGCCATTTTTGCTTATGCTACCGGTAACATTAACTTTTCCGCCTATTTGAATATCCCTTATCTGCCCTTGACCAGTGAGCTGGTTATAGTCTGCACCGCCATAGTAGGTGCTGGCTTAGGATTTTTATGGTTTAACACTTATCCGGCTATGGTTTTTATGGGTGATGTGGGCTCCTTGGCTTTAGGTGCCACATTAGGGGTAATAGCGGTGTTGGTGCGTCAGGAAATCGTCCTGTTTATCATGGGAGGAGTGTTTGTAGTAGAAACCTTGTCGGTAATTTTACAGGTGGGCTCCTTCAAATTACGGGGGCAGCGGATATTTAGAATGGCACCTATTCATCATCACTATGAGCTTAAGGGTTGGCCCGAGCCAAGAGTCATAGTGCGATTTTGGATCATTTCCCTGATCCTGGTGCTTGTGGGACTAGCTACGTTGAAATTAAGATAGGAAAGTGTGAATTAATATGGAGTTTGTAACCCTGAAAAATAAAAATGTCGTAGTAGTCGGACTTGGCCTGACGGGCTTGTCTTGCGTGCGCTTTTTACTGGCTCAGGGAGCAAAAGTGAGCGCTATGGATACCCGCCCCGCCCTTGTTGTCAAGCTGGATATTCCGTTACAACTGGGAGCATTGGACGAACAGCGTTTAATGGCCAGTGATTTGGTTGTGATTAGTCCAGGTGTCAGTTTGAGCGAACCTGCAATAGAGGCAACGCTTGTTGCTGGCGTCAAGGTAATAGGTGACATTGAACTCTTTGCCAGATTCAACCGTGTACCAGTATTGGCTGTGACTGGCTCAAATGGAAAATCAACTGTGGCAACCTTACTTGAGGTGATGTTTCAGGCGGCCGGAACCAAGGCGCTGCTGGGAGGCAATATTGGCATTCCGGCTTTGCAGCTACTGGATAAAGAAGCCGAATTTATTATCTTGGAGCTATCGAGCTTTCAACTGGAAACCCTAAGTTCACTGCGCCCTCTGGTGGCTTGCATGTTGAATTTAAGCGATGATCATTTAGACCGCCATGGCAGTTTGGCTAATTATCTTCAGGCCAAGTTAAGAATATACCAGGGTGCCAAGCATATTGTCTGTAACCGGGATGATAGCACTACCCAGCCTGCAAAAGCCCGGGTTGATATGATGTTCGGGCTCAGTGCTGACCCCTGTGGTTTTAGCTGGGATGAGGCTAACCAGTGTATAATGTTTAACAACAAGGTATTTCTCAGCAGTAATGAATGTTTGCTGGTGGGCAGACATAATATGCTGAACATTCAGGCTGCCGCTGCTATGGCCATACTGGCTGGTTTACCTTTGCAAGCCATCAAAAAAGGGGCCGCAACCTTTGGTGGTCTGGCTCATCGTTGTCAGACTGTGTCTATGTATAATCAGGTACGCTGGATCAACGATTCCAAAGCCACTAATGTGGGTGCAACCTTGGCAGCCATCTCGGGTCTGGGACAGGGCCGTGGCAAATTGTTGTTAATAGCCGGTGGCGATGGGAAAAACGCTGACTTCTCCCCCTTACAACCACTGTTCACAGAGTCGGTAGATGTACTGATTACCTTGGGTAAAGATAGTGCGCGTCTTGCAAAACTAAAACCTGGCAGCCACCAGGTGCCTGACTTGCAACAAGCCGTAAAACTTGCCGCTAAACTCGCCACACCCCATGACATAGTGCTGTTATCCCCGGCTTGTGCGAGTCTGGACATGTTCACTGATTATCAGCAACGTGGCGAACATTTTGTGGCTGCCATTAAGGGGCTGGCAGTATGACTATGGCTCAAATGCACCCTTTACGTTTGCTGTTTGCTCAGCGTCATGACGGGGTGAAAGCCTCGACTGCACCCTATGATGTAGGCTTGGTATTAGTGGCGTTGGCATTATTGTCAATTGGCCTGGTGATAGTTACGTCGGCTTCCATGCCAGTAGGGGTTCGGTTGTTTGACAATCCTTTTCATTTTGCTATCCGCCACGGCATTTATATTATCTTAGCCATATTCAGTGCTCTGGTTGTAATGCAAATTCCCATGCAGTGGTGGCGTGTCAGCAATGCCTGGCTGTTGTTATTTGCTTTAGCGTTGTTGATTACCGTGTTGCTCGTGGGACGCAGTGTTAACGGCAGTACCCGTTGGTTAGTTATAGGACCAGTAACCATACAGGCTGCCGAGCCGGCCAAGTTATTTTTCTTTTGCTACCTGTCGGGTTATCTGGTTCGGCGCTATGAAGAAGTCACAGAAAATATTAAAGGTTTTCTTAAACCCCTGGTGGTATTTTTTGCTCTGGCAGTATTGCTGTTGATGCAACCCGATTTAGGCACAGTAGTGGTTATGCTGTGTACCACTATTGGCTTGCTATTTTTAGCAGGTGCCAAGTTGTGGCAATTTTTCGGTTTAGCCATAACGGGTGGGCTGGCAGTGACTTTTTTGATCATGTTTGAAGAATATCGCATGAAACGTATCACCTCTTTTCTGGATCCTTGGGCGGATCCCTTTGGCAGTGGCTATCAGCTTACCCAGTCTTTGATGGCCTATGGCCGGGGTGATATCTTTGGCCAAGGTCTGGGCAACAGTCTGCAAAAACTCGAGTATTTACCCGAGGCTCATACGGATTTTATTATGGCTATCCTGGCCGAAGAGTTAGGTTTTGCCGGGGTGCTAACCGTATTGGTGTTGATGTTGTCTATCGTGCTTAAAGCCATGATGATGGGCAGCCTGGCGCTGCACAAAGACCGACCCTTTGATGCCTATCTGGCGTATTCCATCGGTATCTGGTTTAGTTTTCAGACGGCTGTAAATGTGGGTGCCAGTGTCGGAATTTTACCCACTAAGGGGTTAACCTTTCCTTTGCTCAGTTATGGTGGTTCGAGCCTGATAATCATGTCTGTCGCCGTGGCGTTGCTGGTACGTATCGACTTTGAGTTGCGCGAACAAGGGATACAGGCAATGGATAGCCCAGTTAAAAATAAAAGCAAATGGCCCCTTGCCAAGGGCAAAAAACACGCTGCTGGTATACTTGATGAAGTGGCTTATGCTGTGGTCGATAAAAAAAACCCGCTTAAAGAGGGTCAGTCAGATGAATAAGACTTTATTAGTGATGGCGGGTGGTACCGGAGGGCATGTTTTCCCCGCTCTGGCCGTTGCCGATGCCCTGACTAAGCTCGGTTGGCATATTCATTGGTTGGGTACTGATCAGCGTATGGAAGCGCAAATCGTGCCCAAAGCCGGATATACCATCAGTTTTATCGATATTGTCGGGGTCAGGGGAAATGGTCTTAGGCGTTTACTGAGTGCGCCGTTTAAGATAATGAAGGCCGTACTCCAGGCCCGCAAAATAATCCGTCAGGTCAAACCGGATCTGGTGCTAGGCATGGGAGGGTTTGCCAGCGGTCCCGGTGGCGTGGCCGCATGGATGGCGGGGATACCGCTAATCTTACACGAACAAAATGCGGTACCCGGGGCGACCAATAAAATATTAGCGCGCATCGCGACTAAGGTGATGACGGGCTTTGACCGTACCTTTGTTGCCCAGCGCCGGTCACTGACCCACAGCAAATACTTATGGGTAGGCAACCCGTTACGTGCTCAATTTAGTGCGTTATTACCAAAAATCAATGTTCACTCACCCCTTCATATATTAGTGCTGGGGGGGAGCTTGGGTGCCAAGGCCCTTAATGAAGGGGTACCAAACAGCCTGGCCTGCTTTTCCGACTTCACCGTTGTTCACCAATGTGGTGCAGGACATTTGGACTCGGTGACAGCCCATTATCAGTCTCAATTGAAAAATAGCTGTAGCTGGCAGGCGGTGGAGTTTATTGATGATATGCCCGGTGCTTACCAGTGGGCAGATTTGGTGATCTGTCGCAGTGGTGCCTTGACCGTGGCAGAGGTCGCTGCGGCTGGGGTGGCGGCTATTTTCGTGCCCTTGCCCCATGCAGTTGATGATCATCAGAGCAAAAATGCTTTAAGTCTGGTTAACCGCGGCGGTGCGTATTTATTAACACAAACAGAATTACGAGAGGGTGGGTTAAACACGATTTTACAGGAATGTTTTAACCAGCCTCAACAGTTATTAGCCATGGGTCATATGGCTAATAAATTAGCCAAGTTAAATGCTGTACAAAATGTGACGCATTGCTGCCAGACAATAGTAGGGAAAGGGCAATGATAAAACCCGATAAAATACATTACCATGTGCCAGAAATGCGCAGGATCAAGTACATCCACTTTGTTGGTATAGGGGGGGCTGGCATGGGCGGTATTGCAGAAGTATTAATCAACGAAGGTTATCAGATATCGGGTTCAGATCGTCAGGCCAATGGTATGACAGATCGATTATCGGCATTAGGGGCGACAATCTTTTATGGCCACCTGGCGAGCAATGTTAGTCAGGCGAATGTGGTCGTGGTGTCCAGTGCCATCGATCCCACAAACCCTGAAGTGCAAGCCGCCAACGAATTGCGTATACCTGTTATTCGCCGGGCAGAGATGTTGGCAGAACTGATGCGTTTTCGCCACGGTATTGCCATAGCGGGTACTCATGGGAAAACCACAACCACCAGTTTGATTTCCACTATTTTTGCCCAGGCAGATCTCGATCCTACCTTTGTTATTGGTGGCTTGCTCAATAGTGCAGGAACCAATGCCCGTTTGGGATCCAGTCGTTATCTGATTGCCGAGGCCGATGAAAGTGATGCGTCATTTGTGCATTTGCAACCTATGGTGTCCGTGGTGACCAATATTGAACCTGATCATATGGAAACCTATCAAGGAGATTTTCAAAAGATGCAGGATACCTATATCGACTTTCTGCACAATTTACCCTTTTATGGCTTGGCTGTATTGTGTATAGATGATCCGGTTATCACCCGATTATTACCCAGAATCAAGCGTAAATATCTAACCTATGGTTACAGCGAGCAGGCTGACGTACGTGCCAGTGATGTTAAACTTGGCTTCAATAAAAGTGAATTTACCCTTATGCGCCAGGGCGAGCAAGATGTGCAAGTGGTGGTTAATATTCCGGGTAAGCATAACGTGCTTAATGCATTGGCGGCTATTACGGTGGCAACCGACGAAGGTATCTCTGACCAGGCTATAGTCACGGCATTGGCCAGTTTTTCCGGCATTGGCCGACGCTTTGAAATGCTGGGTGAATTTGCCATGGGTGATGGTGAGGCCCTGTTGGTAGATGACTACGGTCACCACCCCACTGAGGTGGAAGCAACTATAGCTGTGGCACGCAATAACTGGCCACAGCGCCGTTTGGTAATGGCTTATCAGCCCCATAGATATAGCCGTACCCGGGATTTGTATGAGGATTTTGTACGGGTCTTGTCCCAGGTAGATATGTTGTTGCTGCTCGATGTCTACCCGGCAGGGGAAGAGGCAATCGATGGTGCCGACAGCAAGTCCCTATGTCGCTCTATTCGCCAGCGTGGCCAACTTGAGCCCATTTACGTGGCAGACAAAGACGAATTACCCAAGTTACTGGCCCAGGCCTTGCAGGATCAAGATATATTAATGACTCAAGGGGCGGGCAATATCGGGCAGATTGCTCAGCAATTACAGCAGATGAAACTAAATAAAAGCGCTTTGTACAAGGGATGGTCGTTGTGAACCAGGCTCCTGTAAACCACCCGCCTTTTGGCAAGGTTGCCGTAATGTTTGGCGGCAGCTCGGCGGAACGTGACGTTTCATTGAAGTCAGGCCAGGCCGTATTGGATGCCCTGTTAAGTCTTGGTATTGATGCTCATGGATTTGATCCCGCCCAGCAGAGTTTGTCTGAGCTGGTGGCCGGGGACTTTCAACGGGTAGTGATCATGTTGCATGGCCGAGGTGGCGAAGATGGTTCGTTGCAAGGCGCACTGCAGCAGCTCAATATTCCTTATACCGGCAGTGGTGTGCTCGGTTCGGCGCTGTGTATGGATAAAATTCGCAGTAAACAAGTCTGGCAAAGTGTTGGCCTGCCCACCGCAAATTATGAAATTGCTGACAAAAGAGACTTTGATGACCGGGCCTGCGAAGCTATAATGGATCGCTTAGGAAACATGGTTATGGTTAAGCCTGCGCAAGAAGGCTCTAGCATAGGCATGGCTAAAGTGACCTGCGCCACGCAACTCGCGGCTGCTGTTCAGCATGCCTTTAAATATGATGATAAAGTGTTGCTGGAACAGTTCATTCAGGGGTCAGAGTATACTGTTAGTATACTTGCAGGTCAGACTCTGCCCTCTATCAGTATGTCTACTCCACGAGATTTTTACGACTACACGGCTAAATATCAAGCCGATAGTACCCAGTATTTTTGCCCCAGTGGCCTGTCTGGTGAACAGGAAACGCTGTTAGCCGATTTGTCTCTTAAAGCTTTTGATGCTTTGGCAGGTTCAGGCTGGGGGCGGGTTGATTTTATGCAAGATATGTTAGGCAGGTTTTACTTGCTGGAAGCCAATACAGTGCCAGGTATGACCGATAAGAGCCTGGTGCCGTTGGCTGCTAAAGAAGCGGGGATAAGCTTTGCTCAGTTGTCAAAGGCTATCCTGGCAACGGCAGACTGTGCAAAATGAGCGAAGCCTTAGCGCAAAAGCAGCCGCCAACAAACTATCGTTTTATCGGTGGGATGGCATTTTTGCTGATTTTGCTTGGCATTATTGTTTACGGTGGGGTGGCAATTAAACGCTGGTCTGAAGATGAGCAGCAAGCACCGCTCAATGTGGTATCGGTGTCCGGAAAAAGACTGTATATCGAAGATGTGCAAATTGAGCGATTGATCCGCCAGTCCCAACCCGGTAGTTTTTTCGAACTGGATGTGGAGCAGGCACATAAAGATGTTGAGGCCATGCCTTGGGTATATCGTGCATCGGTACGCAAACGCTGGCCTAACAGTTTAAAAGTGTATGTCGTTGAACAAACTCCGGCAGCACGGTGGAACGATGACTTGTTGTTAAATCACCACGGTGAAACCTTTGATGGGGTTAGTGGCACAGGCAAACCGCCACTACCGAGTTTATTTGGTCCCGGTGGCAGTGAACAAACCGCGCTGCAAGGCTATTGGGCGATGCAGGCATTATTAAACGGAACAGGACTTTATATTGACGAACTGTTTCTAAGTGAACGTTTTGCTTGGAATTTGAAATTGCAAAATGGCATTAGCCTGAATTTAGGGCGCAAGGAATTTATTGACCGTTTGCAACGTTTTGTTGATCTATATCCTTTGTTAATCAAGCAGGAAAAGGCATTAGATTACATTGATTTACGTTATGACACCGGATTGGCCGTCGGGTGGAAATCCTCAGCCACACAACCACAAGAGAGTTAGTGATAGTGAGAACAACACAATATGTCTAAAGTTGCTGATAGAAAGCTAATTGTTGGCTTAGACATTGGTACCAGTATGGTCAAAGCAGTAGTCGGTGAATTACTCGACAATGGCGGGATCAGTGTAATCGGTGTCGGCAGTCATCCTGCCAAAGGCATGGATAAGGGCGGAGTGAATGACCTGAATCTGGTTGTGCAATCTGTACAACGGGCGATGAGTGAAATGGAGTTGATGGCCGATTGCCGTGTGTCTTCGGTTTATATGTCTATCTCCGGGCGACATGTACAGTGTCAGAATGAAAGCGGTATGGTGCCCATTAACAATAAAGAAGTTACTCAGGAAGATGTGGATAATGTCATCCATGCAGCTCGTTCGGTACCCATCGCCGCTGAACGTCGGTTACTGCATGTATTACCTCAGGAATTCACTATAGATGTGCAGGAAAAGATCAAAAACCCCATAGGTATGTCAGGGGTGCGTATGGAGGCCCAGGCACACATTATTACCTGCGCTGATGACATGGCCAAAAATTTGCTGAAGTGCGTCGAGCGCTGTGATCTTACCACCGATCAATTGATTTTTTCGTCTTTGGCATCCAGTTATGCGGTATTGACCGACGACGAAAAAGAGCTGGGTGTGTGCGTGGTCGATATTGGGGGTGGCACCATGGACATAGTTATTTATACCGATGGTGCTATAAGGCACACCGCGGTTATACCTGTGGCGGGCAATCAGATCACCAGTGATATTGCCAAGATCTTCCGCACACCTATTAGTCACGCGGAAGATATCAAAATCAGTCATGCCTGTGCCCTAAAAGATATGGTCAGCATGGAAGAAAATATTGAAGTGCATAGTGTGGGGGGGCGGCCGTCTCGCGCGATGTCCAGACATACATTGGCAGAAGTGATTGAGCCGCGCTATCAGGAGTTATTTGAATTAGTCCAGGCTGAAATCCGCCGCAGTGGTTTTGAAGAGCAAATTGCTGCAGGCATAGTGTTAACAGGTGGCACGGCGAAAATGGAAGGCGCCGTTGAATTTGCAGAAGAAATATTTCAGATGCCGGTCAGAGTCGGCCACCCTTTGGAAATGAAAGGGTTATCGGAATATGTGGAAGATCCGACCTTCGCAACAGTTATAGGTTTGTTGCAATACGGAAAAGAACACCTGAGCGCAAAAAATGCGGCTAAAAACAAAGCGTCAGATGGTGTTTGGGAAAGAATAAAGAGTTGGTTTAAGGGGGAGTTTTAAGGCTCACCACCAACACGGATTAAAGAAAAACAGGCTGTAAATGTCAAAAGATTTACTTGTCTTAGCATAGAAACCGGAGAGTGAAAATGTTTGAATTAATGGATGACCATAACGAAGAAGCCGTCATCAAAGTCATTGGTGTTGGTGGTGGTGGGGGTAATGCAATTGAGCATATGGTGAAACATAGTATTGAAGGCGTTGAATTTATCGCTATCAATACCGATGCCCAAGTATTACGTAGCTCCTCTGCTAATATTACCTTGCAAATAGGCTCAGGGGTAACCAAAGGTCTGGGAGCCGGGGCGAACCCGAATGTTGGGCGTCAAGCTGCCGAGGAAGATCGGGAAACCATTCGTCAGGCCATAGAAGGTGCTGATATGATTTTCATCACCGCAGGCATGGGTGGGGGAACGGGTACGGGAGCAGCACCCGAGGTAGCTAAAATCGCCAAAGAACTGGGTATATTAACGGTCGCCGTCGTCACTAAACCCTTCCCTTTTGAAGGTCGCAAGCGTAGCGAATTTGCCGAGCAAGGTATTGAAGAATTATCTAAGTACGTCGATTCCTTGATCACTATCCCTAATGAAAAATTGCTCAAAGTTATGGGTAAAGGTACACCTTTGTTGCAGGCATTTAGTGCGGCTAACGAAATATTGCGTGGTGCAGTTCAAGGCATAGCCGAGTTGATCACCCGTCCGGGTTTGATCAATGTGGATTTCGCCGATGTGAAAACCGTTATGTCGGAAATGGGTACTGCCATGATGGGTAGCGGCTCGGCTAGTGGTGAAGACCGGGCTGAAGAAGCATCTGAAGAAGCCATTGCATGTCCGTTGCTGGAAGACATCGATTTATCTGGAGCCCGTGGTATTTTGGTAAATATTACTTGCGGTCCGGATTTCTCAATTGACGAATTTGAAACTGTGGGTAATGCGGTTAAAGCCTTTGCTTCTGAAAACGCCACTGTGGTGGTTGGTACGGTAATCGATATGGATATGAGCGATGAACTCAGAGTTACTGTCGTCGCAACCGGCATAGGTGCAGAACGTAAACCTGATATATCTCTGGTGTCTAGTCGTAGTGCAAGGGTCAGTGCTGATAGCAATGAATTTTCGTTAAATGTGCAAGCTAACGGAACCGACAATGGGGCTACCAATGTGACAACCGAAAAGAATCGCACTAGTTCCAGCGACGAACGGAGCGATTCTGGCCACGATCTGGAATATTTGGATATTCCAGCATTTTTGCGCAAGCAGGCTGATTAGTTTGGTACTAAATGGAATTTAAGCGTCAATTTTTTGTCACATATACAGAGATAGGCCAGTATAAATGGTATGAAATGATATTTATTGAGTTTTAGTGAATATGACACTATTTTGACAACAGCACGTAGAGTTTCTATAATGTTCTCCGCTTTTTGTCAGGTTAAACTTTTTGAGCCACGAGATAGATGATTAAACAACGTACCATTAAACAATCTGTTCAAGAGACAGGGATTGGTTTGCATAAAGGTGACAAGGTCACTATGACTCTCCGGCCAGCCCCGGCGAATACAGGTATTGTATTTCGCCGGGTTGACCTTGAGCCTTATGCCGATATCCCTGCGCGGGCAGATGCGGTTGGCGACACTATGTTGTGTACCTGCTTGAGCAATGCTGACGGTGTGACTATTTCTACAGTAGAACATTTGGCCTCGGCTCTTGCTGGCTTGGGCATTGATAATATTATTGTTGAAGTCGATAGTGATGAGCTGCCAATTATGGATGGCAGCGCCAGTCCGTTTGTCTTCTTGTTACAATCGGTGGGTATTGAGGAATTAAATACTCCCAAACAATTTATTAAAATCAAAAAACCAATCAGAGTAACAGATGCAGATAAATGGGCCGAATTGCGGCCCCACGACGGTTTCAGGGTCGATTTCCGAATAGATTTTGATCATCCTGCGATCAGTCAGACACGGCAACATATGGTATTAGACTTCAATTCATCCTCCTACGTAGATGAAGTTAGCCGCGCCCGGACTTTTGGTTTTTTGAAAGACCTTGAGTATATGAATGCTAACAATCTAGCCTTGGGCGGGAGTATGGCTAATGCCGTCGCCCTGGATGAGTATCGTGTGCTGAATCCCGAAGGTCTGCGTTATAGTGACGAATTTTTAAAACATAAAATACTCGATGCCATTGGCGATTTATACCTGGGTGGACACAGTATAATTGGTGAGCTGGTTGCCTACAAAACCGGACATGGGTTGAATAACAAGTTACTGAATGCATTAATGCAGAATCAATCCTGTTGGGAATTTGTGAGTTACGACAACAGTGAAGAGTTACCTATTCGCTTTGCATCACCCATTTTAGCGAATTAAGCTTACTATTTTTAACATGCCGCTTAACGCGGCATTTTTCGTTTAGATGTTCAGGCATTGTTTATTGCCTAGGCTTTGCTAAAATGCAGATTAACAAGCGATGTAGTGCATTCAATAGGGCAGTGTTCGATAATGAGTTTGACCTTACTTTATCGCAGTAAAAAAGCCAGATACGTATTTCGGCCGACCAAACGCCAAAGTATGGGCTGTTTGGTGCTGGTCTGCGGTTTATTTCTGATTTCCAGCCGTTCCACTGATGCGCCAGATGAAAACCTGGCACGCATTGCCCTGGCGCAGTCCGGTTTTGAGCATCAACAGCGTGAAATTAGTGCATTAAAAACCGCCACAGGGCAGAAAATGAGTAGTGTACTGGATAAATTAGCGGAAATTCAGAACCAGATGGTCAAGGTCAATGCCTTGGGAACCCGTCTGGTGGAAGATGCAGATTTGGATCCCCAAGAGTTTAGTTTCAATCCTCGGACTGAGGCCAGCCCCTTGTTTAAAACGGTAAACCAAAATACTGAACTAGCCCAATATAACCTGCTGTCGCGTATCGATATCATGCTGGATGAACTGAAAGACAAAGAGCAACAACTCAGCGGTCTTGAATCTATCCTTATGAGTCACCATATTACTAAGCAAAGTGCTTTAGCTGGACGTCCAATCCAAGCCGGGTGGCTGTCGTCTTATTTCGGTATTCGTACCGATCCCTTTACCGGCCAGCCAACCATGCACAAGGGGTTAGATTTCGCCGGAAGTGAAGGTGAACCTGTGGTAGCAACAGGTGCGGGTATAGTAACTTGGGCAGCGACGCGTTATGGTTATGGTGAATTAGTGCAAATTGATCACGGTAATGGTTTAGTCACACGTTACGGACATAATAAGCAGCTTAATGTTAAAATAGGTGACGTGGTGACCAAAGGGCAAACTATCGCTCTGATGGGTAATACCGGTCGCTCCACAGGTGCACACGTGCATTATGAAGTAATAAACAAAGGGCAACCCCAAGATCCGTTGCCATTTGTCTATCGAGATTAGGTTTATCCTGTGCAGGCTGTTATTTTAAGACTCATATTACGATATTCAATGTGCGATATACGATAAAAGAGTTTAGGTATTAACAGCAATCGGCTCCCTTTGAGCCGATTGTTTATTTTTAGTCATGGTATTTGTCTTTTTGGACGCATATCGTCATTCACTTATTAGATTGGAAGCTGTAAATCCATGTTTTCGAGTATTCTGACCAAAGTTTTTGGTAGCCGTAACGACCGAACTTTAAAAAAACTAGCTAAAACGGTTGAACAAATTAATCTGCTGGAAGGCGATTTAGAAGCCCTTAGCGATGAGCAACTCAGGGCTAAAACCACTGAGTTTCAGACCCGATTGCAGGGGGATGAAAGCACAGACGATATTTTGCCTGAAGCCTTTGCCTTGGTGCGTGAAGCGAGTAAGCGAGTGTTTTCTATGCGCCATTTTGACGTGCAGATGCTCGGTGGACAAGTGCTCCACCAAGGTCAAATTGCTGAGATGCGTACTGGTGAAGGTAAAACCCTTACTTCAACCCTGCCTGCTTACTTAAACGGATTAACGGGGCAGGGCGTACACGTAATCACAGTGAACGATTATCTGGCAAGTCGCGATGCTGACTGGAATCGGCCCTTATTTGAATTTTTAGGTTTGACTGTGGGTTGTAACATTCCGGGTCTGACTCACCAGCAAAAGCGTGATGCTTATGCTGCTGATATCACCTATGGTACCAACAATGAATTTGGTTTTGACTATTTGCGCGACAACATGGCTTTTAGTCCCCAGGATCGTGTACAAAAAAATCTTCATTTTGCCATTATCGATGAAGTCGATTCCATACTTATTGATGAAGCCAGAACCCCGCTTATTATTTCTGGCCAGGCAGAGGACAGTTCAGAATTATACCGTCAAATAAACCTCATCATTCCTGAGTTGGAATTGCAGGAAAAGGAAGATGAAGAAGGTGCAAATGGCGATGGTGATTACACCATAGATGAAAAAGGTAAGCAGGTTCATTTGACCGAAAAAGGTCAGATCCATGTAGAAGAGATATTACAGCGAACGGGCTCCCTGCCTGAAGATGAGTCCTTGTTTGCCGCTGCAAATATTTCCCTGTTGCACCATGTCAATGCCGCCTTGCGAGCTCACAAACTTTTTAGTCGCGATGTAGATTACTTGGTCAAAGATGACCAAGTGGTCATAGTTGATGAGCACACTGGTCGCTCCATGGAGGGGCGTCGTTGGTCAGAGGGTCTGCACCAGGCCGTTGAAGCCAAAGAAGGGGTGAATATTCAAAATGAAAACCAGACCCTGGCTTCTATCACCTTTCAAAATTACTTTCGCTTGTACGATAAATTGTCTGGCATGACAGGTACGGCCGATACAGAAGCCTTTGAGTTCCAGAGTATTTATGGACTGGATACCGTTGTCATCCCCACCAATCAAGCCATGATCAGGCAAGATAAACCGGATTTGATTTATCTGACCGCTGAAGAAAAATATGAAGCAATAGTTGAAGATATCAAAGATTGTGTAAAACGTGGACAACCAGCCCTAGTCGGTACAGTGTCTATTGAGAATTCTGAGCTTATTTCAAATATTCTGAAAAAAGCCAAAATAACCCACAAGGTATTGAACGCTAAATTCCACGAACAGGAAGCGGATATTGTGGCACAGGCGGGTAAACCAGGCGCTATCACCATAGCCACTAACATGGCCGGCCGGGGTACCGATATCGTACTGGGAGGCAACTGGCAGGTTGCTGTGGACGGGATCCACGATCCTAAGCCCAGTACAGTTGAAAAAATTAAAGAACAATGGAAAAAGGATCATGATGAGGTTATTGCCTCTGGTGGTCTGCATATCATAGGTACCGAGCGTCATGAGTCACGGCGTATTGATAATCAGTTGCGCGGTCGTTCCGGCCGTCAAGGCGACGCAGGGTCCTCACGTTTTTATCTGTCACTGGATGACGCTCTGATGCGCATCTTCGCCTCGGAAAAAATGGGCAACATGATGAAACGTCTGGGCATGGAGCACGGCGAAGCGATTGAGCATCCCTGGGTGACACGTGCCATTGAAAACGCACAACGTAAAGTTGAAGGCCGAAACTTCGATATGCGTAAACAGCTACTGGAATTTGATGATGTGGCTAACGATCAACGTAAAGTCATTTACGAACAGCGTAACGAACTGCTGGATGAAGGTGAAATCAGTTCCACCATCGAAGCCATACGGGTGGATGTGGTCAAGGGTATTATCGATCAGTATATTCCACCCCAGTCATTGGATGAAATGTGGGATGTGGCCGGCTTAGAGGCCCGTTTTAAAGGTGACTTCTTACTCGATATGCCTATTCAGGCTTGGTTAGATGAAGATGATAAATTATTTGAAGAAAAATTGCGTGAACGTATTTCGGAACACGTTAACAGTGCCTATAAAGCCAAAGAGGCGATAGTTGGGCCTGAAGTGATACAGCAGTTTGAAAAAGCGGTGATGCTGCAAAATCTCGATAGCCATTGGAAAGAGCATTTGGCGGCTATGGATCACCTGCGCCAGGGGATTCATTTACGGGGTTATGCGCAAAAAAATCCCAAGCAGGAATATAAGCGTGAATCTTTTGAACTGTTCACGGAAATGCTGGAAGCTTTGAAAGTTGAAGTTGTGGCGATCCTCAGTAAAGTACAAGTCAAGGCTGAGTCGGATGTGGAGGCAGTGGAAGAGCAGCGTCGTCAGGCTGATCATCAACCTAAGCATTATGAACACGGATCAGCCAAGGAGCCTGCCCAGGTAAATCAACCAACCAATGAACCTGCGCAAGGAGGTAATGCCATGCGTGAAGGCCCTAAGGTCGGGCGCAATGAATTATGTCCTTGTGGTTCGGGTAAAAAATACAAGCAATGCCACGGTAAACTAAGTTAAAACCTGGTTTAGGGTAAAGCAAAAGTCGGGTAGATTCTGCAAAGGGTAACCCGACTTTTTTATGTCAATACAATAGGCTAGCAGAGATGAAAATAGTGGATGTCGCCGTCGGGGTGATCAAGCGAGATCAACAAATATATATCAGTAAACGCGGCGACGAATTGCACCAGGGCGGGAAATGGGAATTTCCCGGGGGTAAGCAAGAAGCTGGCGAAACCGTCCACCAGACGCTGACCCGGGAGCTATTTGAAGAGGTAGGTATTCGGGTGCTTAAACAGCAGGCGTTTTTATTGATAGAACACGATTATGGCGATAAAAAGGTCAGACTACACGTGCAGCTGATTGAAGACTTTAGCGGTGAGCCTCACCATAAGGAGGGACAAATTGGCCTATGGGTAGAGATGGGGAATTTACACGAATATCAGTTTCCCGCAGCTAATGGCGAGATAGTACAGAAATTGCAGAACATATAATCCCGCCTTTATTAAAGCTGGATCATTGTTGGCTGCACTCAATCAGCCCAATCACTTACGTCAACCATATTGCACTGAGTACGTCTAAGTGCATGGGGGCTAAGTTCCCTGACCATCTAACTGCCACGCCAATACTTTTGAGTGTAAAACGATCTGGGTATTTAACCCGCCTCAGAAAACTAAGACGGATCAGAGGTTAATACCTTACTACACCGTCTACTGTGCCTACCAACACCAGATCTGCGCCACGTTTGGCAAACAAGCCGTTAGTGACAACCCCCACAATATTGTTGAGCTGGCGCTCAAGCTCAACGGGGTTTAATATGGTCAGGTTATGCACATCCAAAATGACGTTGCCATTGTCGGTTAGCACGCCCTGGCGATAGACAGGATCCCCACCAAGTTTAACAATTTCCCTGGCAACATAGGAGCGCGCCATAGGAATGACTTCCACCGGTAAGGGAAACTGGCCAAGCATAGGTACTTTTTTAGAGTCATCTATTATACAAATAAACTGTTTGGCGACGGCGGCCACAATCTTTTCACGGGTCAGGGCGGCGCCTCCGCCTTTGATCATATGTTTGTGTTCGGTGATTTCATCTGCGCCGTCGACATAGACATCAAGGGAATCTACCGAGTTAAGATCGACAACCTCAATTCCCAATGAAATTAATCGTTCGGTGGAAGCATCTGAGCTCGATACTGCTGCGACAATTTTATCCTTTACCTCGCCAAGAGCGTCAATAAAGTAGTTCACAGTTGAACCTGTGCCCACACCTACAATCGCATCATCGGGAATGTCCTTAATTGCGGCCTGGGCAGCGGCTCTTTTTTTGTCGTCTTGGGTCATATTAGGTCTCTGATAACACATGGATAGCTTGAGTATACTCAAGCCTCAATTAAAATACATGCCTATGCAGATTATTCAGGGCTGGCTATACACTCTATAGTGTGACAAAAAATAATTTACCACCGAGGTTACAGAGTAAGTACATCTAAAATCATCCTATTTTAAAAATTATTAACGCTAAGCTCCGTGTGGTGATCAAATAAAAATACAAATCACCACCGCGGTCACGGTGATCGCAGAGTAAAGATTGTAAAGGATCGTTTTTAAAGTCAAATTATTGTCTTTGTACTCTGTGTAATCACACCGATTGCCACTAGCAGCCTGAGTCAAATGCAGAGGCATACTAAAATATAGTTTTGCTGTGGGTCAGCCAAGATAGTACAAATCAGGCCTCAGTAGCACTATAAATATGCTCTGCAGTGATGATTTTGTGTAAAGGGATATCCCAGTGCTTTGTGTTTAACCCCGCCTCGTGTAGTTGACAATCATGAGCGGCACCCAACACAGCCGTGGCAAGACTATCTCGGCTGATGGGGGCAAGTGTGCGATCATAAAATCCACCGCCCATGCCAAGGCGATGGCCAAGTCGGTCGAAAGCAACCAGGGGGGTAAAAATCACATCCAGATTTTTCAGGGGGATAATGTGATCGCAACGCAATAGTGGTTCTGGGATCTGGTATCGGTTTTCCACCATAGCGCTGTGGGCAGTGTATTTAACAAACAACAGATGACCCGGGCAAAAAGGATGCAGCACCGGCAGACATACCGTTTTATCTACAGCCCAGCAGTATTCGATCAAGGGCTGCAGACTCATTTCGCCGTCGTTGGCTAAATAACAGGCAATATATTTAGCCTTCTCAAAACACCCCATAGTCTGACACTGTTGCAGCCATTTTTCGCCGGCGAGGATTTGCTGCTCAGGACTTAGATTATTGCGCCTGGCCCGATATAATTGACGAATGGCGGTAGTTGAAATCTGATTTATTTTTAACAATTGGTTGGCTCCTGAGGAGGTGCTGCTTTGGGTAGATAGGAATTAAGCACTGTGATTAATTTGTCGCGCTCCACTGGTTTGCATAAATAATCATGCATCTGTGAACTGCTCTCGCCCACGCTAGGGATCATTCGCTCTTTTGCAAAGGTGTCCGCCGAGAGGCCAATTACAATAGTCAAAGGGTACAGCTGCTTGATCTGTCTGGTAGTTTCGATTCCATCAATCCCAGGTAAATTAATATCCATAAAGATTAAGTCGTAAATGTTGTTATTTACAAGTTCTAAGGCTTGTTCTCCACTATCTGCAAGCTCAATGGTTAACCCCATAGAGTTAAATATGGCTGTAGCAACTTCCTGATTAATAAGGTTGTCTTCTACCAATAAAATTGTACTGTTAAGGCTAATATCAAGTGTACTAGAGCAAGGGGATAAACTAAGCGCAATCTCTCTGTGTTGATGGGGAATAGCAACCTTAAATAAACTGCCGACTCCTTCACGGCTTGATAGTTTAATACTGCCCCCCATTAATTCCACTAATCCCTTGGTAATAGCCAGACCTAATCCTGTTCCTTCGCCTACTTTTCTCTTACCTACTTGCTGAAATTTGTTAAACAGCTTTCGCTGATCTACTTCATTAATGCCAATGCCATTGTCTTTAACTATTATGCAAAGATCCTCTTTGGTGCTAAATATAGTTACCGTGATAGCCTTACCCGCAGGAGTGAATTTAATAGCATTATTGATTAAATTGATCACTATCTGACTGACTTTTGTTTCATCCAGGATAAGGTGTTTTGCTGACGTCGATTCAATTTGAATCTTGAATTGAATGCCTTTCTCTTTAATCATAGCGCTAAATAACCCTGCTATTTGAGCAAAAAACTTACGGCAATGCACTGAGCTTAGGTTCAGGTGCATCTTACCTTCTTCTATCTTGCTTAAATCGAGTACAGAATTAATGATACTTAATAATCGTTTGCCGCTGTAATCCATATGCTCAAGATAACGGCTAAATTTCTTTGGCAGGTGATGTACTTTTACTTCTTCGTGCATGATCTGGCTATAACCAATAATGGCGTTTAGGGGAGTACGTAACTCGTGGCTCATATTGGATAAAAATTCAGTTTTAAGCTGATTAGCTTCGATTAGCTGATGATTTTTCTTGCGTAACTCCAGATTGGCTACAACCGCGCACCCCAGGGTTTCAAGGGCTTTACGTTGGCCAGGGGTCAACGTCCTGGGCTTTATATCAATAGCGCAAAGGGTACCAATTGCATAACCCTGAGGAGTAATTAGGGGGGTACCAGCATAGAAACGTATGTTTGGGGCTGAGGTGACCAGCGGATTGTCACAAAACCGACTATCTTTAAGGGTGTCGCAGACTTCAAAAATGTGTTGTTGGTTAATGGCGTGAGCGCAAAATGAGATATCCCGACAGGTTTCGTTAACATCCAGACCGACCTTGGATTTAAACCATTGTCTGTCGGGACCGATAAGACTAATCAGTGCAATCGGGGTACCGCAAATTTCGGACGCTAAAAGCGTCAAGTCATCAAAATCTTTCTCTGCTTGTGTATCCAGTACATCATATTCACGAAGTGCCTGTAAGCGAGCGGCTTCGTCAGAAGTAGGTGGGGCTGATTTCATCTTAAAGTGTAGGTTAACTTAGCAGCTCGTCCTTAATATACTGGGTTAACACGCCTATATAAAGTTAATAAGTGTCAATATATAACTGGGTTAGCCGGGCCTTGTCAACTTTGATAGCCACATCTATCTGTTGGGCATTTAACCACATTGTGCTAGAAGTGCTATTTTTGGGCGCGATAATGGTTTGGCCAATAGTCAGTGGGTCAGTTGCCACCCTGGCGTGACCGCGCTGGATTTCGAACAGGCTTGGGTCCACCAGATGGGCGATGGGCATAACATCGTGGAAAAAACACACCCTGTCTGGGCGATTTTGTGAATAAAAATCCATATAAAACTGCGCCGCATCGTGGACAAAACCGCCCAGTTTGGGATTTTTTTCACGTAACCGGATTAAAAATTCTGGTGGGAAAGGTAATGAATTGGTAACGTCCAGACCAAACATAGTTAAATCCCATGGTGCGCCAAATACGATCTCGGCGGCATAGGCATCATTCCAGATATTAGCTTCGGCCACAGGTGTAACGTTACCGGGGACAAAGGCTGCACCACCCATAATAGACACACCTTTTAATAAATTAGGTAACTCAGGTTCCAAACGCAGGGCGAGGGCTAAATTGCCTAAGGGACCAATGGCCACTACAGTGATTTCCCCTGGATATTGGTGAGCCATATCAACAATAAACTGAGCAGAAGATCTAGGATCCAGGGAGCGTTTGGACGGCGTTGGATATATATTACCTAAGCCATCGTCTCCGTGTACAAAGTGTGCATACTGAGATTGAGGGCCGACCCAGGGCATACCTACGCCTTTGCACACAGGAATATCCTGACCAGCCAATTCGCAAAGGGTCAGGGCATTTTGCGCCGCCATTTCCACGGGCACATTACCGTACACTGTGGTCAGCCCCAGTACGTCAATATCCTTACTTTGAAACGCGAAAAAAATTGCCATCGCATCATCAATACCAGGATCCGTATCTATTATAATTTTGTGACTCATAGGTGTCTCATTTTGCATATATTAACTGCTGTGTTTGGCTAAGAAGTGATCAACTTGCCTGGCATCGGGAATGGACTGGGCGGCACCTAACTGGGTAACCGTTAAAGCGGACGCTCCGCAAGCCCGGGTTAGGGCTGATTTCGCCTCGCAGTGATCACTGTAAGCCGATAAGAAAAAGCCGATAAAAGTATCGCCTGCTGCCGTGGTATCTATGGCATCCACCTCATAGGCTGGCACCGTTATTGTGCGATCTTTTCTGAGCATGCAGGCACCTGCTTTGCCCAAGGTAATGATCACCTCTGTGGCCGGCCAGTCCTGGCGGAAATAATCTTCCATTTGCTCAAGCTTATTACAGCTAGATATTTCCTGGGCTTCAACTTCATTTACGATCAACAGATCTATGTATTGATGGGGTAATGTTTTGACCGAATCGGTCATTGGCGCCGGGTTAAAGGCTACTTTAAGGCCTTTGGCCTTGGCCTGTTTTAATATCTCGTCGACGGCGTTGGTTTCGTTTTGAGTCAAGACCCAATCCGTGGACTTGGCATTGTCCAGGGCCTGCATTATGTCCTGGTTGGTTAGCTCGTGATTGGCGCCACCAAATAACACTATAGCGTTTTCACCAGAAGGGGTAACCTGGATAATGGCGTGACCTGAAGCGGTTTCTGTACACGAGACGTATTTGCAATTGATGTTATGTTTGATCATCATTTGCTTAAAGGGCGCATCCTCCTGGTTTATTTTACCTACGTGCCTGACGTCTGAACCGGCTTTGGCCAACGCTATGGATTGATTGGCACCCTTGCCACCGAGTAAACGCTGGTAGTGGCTTGAGGCCAGGGTTTCCCCTGGCTGCACAAAGTGCTCAACCTGGTATACATGGTCTACGTTAATAGAACCAAAGTTAATAACGGCCATAAATATTTATTCCGAATGTTATTATTTCTTTTGCCATTATTCTAACTGAGAATGAATCAGGATAAACCTAATAAGTGATAATATTAGGCGAAGAAGCTGCGCCAACGTTTCAGCAGGGATTTTTTTGGAACAAAGGGTTCTTGATTGACGGCAAACAAACGAATGGAAACTGTCGCTCCATGTCCCCAAGGCCACCAGGCTAACATAACCTCAGGAGGTTCAGTGCCGTGAGGGTATAGTAGTTTTTGTTTTTTGTGTATTTTGGCGTATTTTCCGGCGCGATGGATCATCAATGGTGGCGCCTGTTTCACGTTTTTAGCATCCCATTGCCCAGGTAAGTGCTGGCGAAGAATGGGCAGGATAACCTGCTCCTTATCCGCTGAAAACTCAGTCAATAGCGCGCCATTAAGACTGTCGTATCTCCATTTCACCCTATCTGCCAGAGCATCAATGATAGCGCTGGCGCAGGTGCGAATATGTTGTTCGTCATCCATAGGTTTCATTTGTTGTATATACTCAGAGCCATGGAAATTGCAGCTAGGCGGCAAAGGAAATTATTCCCCCATGAGCTTAGACTGACTAAGTGCAATGCAGTTGACGATAGTGGTGAGTGAGAGTATCCAACAACACTGGAGCTTCAAGGGTGACGAGTTTGGTCAACAGACCTCAATAAAGCTTGATATGCCAAGCCGGTTATTATAGATCCCCCAATAGCATGACTAAATATAAATTAGCCTGGGATTTAAACTTGAGAGTGTCTCCCAAAATGCCGCTGTCTAGTGAGCGCCCGTGAACCGAAAGTTCAGGGCGGAAGTATCATCATTGCCGCAGGCTCCTCGATACAAGCCGAGTTTGCACAATAGCAATGGAATCAACTTCCTAGGTAAAAAGCATCGGCCAGGGACATTACTAAACTGGCAAACATTCCAGGAGACATAGAAAACTTTCAAATTGTATATAACGCAGTAATAACCATAGTACGGTAATCACCAGACGCTAATCATAACACGGTGTTGATCTGCAGGTTGTTAAAACATAGTAACCATTCGTCATTTTACCGCATTTCCTCAACAACGTGTACATGCTATAGGTCATGGCATAAATATGCTACCGGCATTTACATTTTTCATTCACTATCGGCATTACTGGGCATGACATATGGACGATGCTAGAATTAACCGATCCACTAAATGAGAATATCCCTTGAACAATCAAAATCAACTGTTTGAAAATCTGACAGCACTAATGGAAAGACACAATATCCTGGCTTCGGCTGCAGAGATACAAGGCATGTTTTGTGGCATGCTCGGTGGGGGAATGCCCCTTGAATCCCAAGAATGGCTGGAGCCTATCGCTGATTTTATTCATCAGGGGGAAATGTTACCTAAGGATATGCAGCAAGAATTCAAACGGCTTTATGATCTGACTTGCCAACAATTGGTAGAAGCAGACTTTGCATTGGTGTTATGCATGCCTGATGACGCCTCACCAATCAATGATCGGGGGCAAGCATTATTAGGCTGGGTGCACGGTTTTTTGTTGGGTTTTGGCCTGCATCAAGATGATTTAACCGCCTGCTCCGATGAGGTAAAAGAAGCGCTGGAAGATTTCTCTGAAATTGCCCGTATGGATGAAGACATGACCGAAGATGAAGAGTCAGAAAAAGCTCTGTTTGAAGTGCTTGAATATGTCAGAGTGACCGCAATGTTGTGTTTTAACGAACTGGGTAAATCACCTGAGCAACAACAAAATCAGCCCAAAACTGTACATTAGGGCGGTAGAGTAGAATGTTCCATAAGGATGAATTTCACCATCGCCGTCAAGCTTTACTGGCCCGTATGCAACCTAATAGTTTATGCCTTATCCCGGGTGCTAACTTACAGGTGCGCAGTCGTGATACCCACTATCCTTTTCGCCAGGACAGTTATTTTCAGTATTTGAGCGGATTTCCTGAACCAGATGCTTACCTAGTATTATCCAATGCTGAAGCGTTTCCCAATGGCCTGAGTATCTTATTTTGCCTGGCCAAAGATCCTCAGAGTGAAATTTGGCATGGCCGTCGCTGTGGCCCTAAAAAGGCAAAAAAACAGTATGGAATGGATTTGGCTTTTGGGGTGGATGAACTGGAAGACAGGTTGCCAGAAGTGATGCTCGACCATCAGCATCTGTATTTTGCCCAAGGCGAATATGACTATGCTGACGAGTTGCTGTTTAGTTGTCTGGAAACGATGCGTGAAGCGCCCAAACAAAGTATGCCGCCACCGGGCAGCATCAATGATGTGCGGCCATTGTTAGACGACATGCGTCTGTTTAAATCACCCGCAGAGTTGGTGCTGATGGAAGAAGCCGGGCGAATTTCTGTGGGGGCGCATATCAAGGCCATGGGTATGGCGAAACCTGGTTGCTTTGAATATCAGTTGGCAGCACATATACATCATGAATTTGCCATGCACGGGGCGATTCATCCGGCTTATGGAACGATAGTGGCCGGAGGTGAAAATGCCTGCATTTTACATTATACCGAGAACAGTCAAGTACTGCGTGACGGCGACTTGGTATTGATTGATGCCGGGGGGGAATGGCAAGGTTACGCCGCAGATATTACTCGCACTTTCCCGGTGTCAGGCACGTTTTCCGTTGCGCAAAAACAGCTGTACCAACTCGTACTTGATGCTCAATTGGCAGCCATGGAGTGGTTAAAGCCGGGCAATACCCTTAAACAAGCCACCGAGTGTGCCATAAAAGTTATCACTGAGGGTCTTATCAATCTGGGCTTATTGCAGGGGGAGCTGGATAGCAATATCAGGCAGCACAGTTATCGTGAGTTTTTCATGCATGGTTTGAGTCATTGGCTTGGATTGGATGTACATGATGTAGGAGATTATAAGGTGTCCGATCGGGACAGGCCACTGGAAATAGGTATGGTGTTAACAGTCGAACCTGGACTCTATATTGCCATGAACGCCGAGGTAGATAATTGCTGGCGTGGAATAGGCATTCGCATTGAAGATAATGTAGTGATCACCGCTGGTGGCTATAAAAACCTGACCGCTGGCGCGCCTAAGCAGATTTGGGAGATTGAAAAGCTAATGAGTGACAATACAAGGATGGTAGATTGATGCAAAGTTATGATGTGGTGATCGTGGGTGGCGGTATAGTGGGCTTAACACTGGCCCTCGCTCTTAAAGCCAGCGAATTGTCTGTAGCCGTTATCGATAGTCAGACCGGCGACAGACCCTTATCTGCACAGCCAGAATTGCGAGTCAGCACCTTCACCTTAGCCAGCGAAAACGTAATGCGCAACCTGGGTGTTTGGCAAAATATGGATAGCCAACGTATGCTGCCCTATGAGCATATGGCTGTCTGGGATCAGGACAGTTTCGGCAAGATCCAGTTTTCACATCAGGATGTCCAAGAAACACATTTGGGTACGGTTATCGAAAATCAGGCCGTAAAACGCAGCTTATGGTTCAAAGCCTTTGATGCTGAACATATCACCCTAATTGCCCCGCACAAAATAAATAAACTGGTGTTTGGTCAACAGGAAAGTTTTATCAGCCTCGAAGATGGCTCTATGTTATCAGCCAGGTTAGTCGTGGGGGCCGATGGTGCCAATTCATGGGTGCGCCAGCAGGCAAATTTTCCGTTGACCTTTTGGGATTACGAACACCAGGCAATAGTCGCGACTATTAAGACCCAGTTCCCCCATGGTAATACCGCTCGTCAGGTATTTACCGCCACCGGTCCCCTGGCGTTTTTGCCCCTGTGGGATAACCATCATTGCTCCATAGTCTGGTCCCAACAAGCGAGCCAAGCTGAACACTTATTAGCCCTCAGCCCTGCTGAATTTAACAAGGCAATAATGGCGACCCTTGATAGCCAGTTAGGTTTATGCGAGCTGGTCAGTGAACGCAAAAGTTACCCCTTAACCATGCGTTATGCCCGCCAGTGGGTAAAAGACCGCGTTGTCTTAGTGGGGGATGCTGCCCATACCATCCACCCTTTGGCGGGTCAGGGTGCTAATCTGGGTATTCTCGACGCCGCTGCACTGGCTGAACAAATTATCGAATTAGTTGAACATGATAAAGATTTCAGTTTAGGCAAAAACCTGCGCCCCTATGAACGGTGGCGTAAAACTGAAGCGGTGAAGATGATTGCCACCATGGAATCCTTTAAACGCTTGTTTGCAGGGCCCCATCCATTGAAAAAACTGGTTCGCGATATAGGATTAGAGCGCATGAATAAACTGCCTGTGGCCAAGCGGGCGATCATTCGCCATGCTATCGGTCTCGACGGTGAACTCCCTAAACTGGCATCTGGCCTGTAAATCAGGCCCCGAAGGTTATCCAGTTAAAGGGTTTCTCCACTGTTCAAACAGGTTATGGAAAGTAACGTTATCAAAGCATTAAAAGGAATTATCTATGTTAAAAGCACGGTTAAGTTTGCCCCTGATGATAGTGCTGGTCGGTTGCGGTTCCACCAGGCCCCCGCACTATGAGAAAGATAAAGCGCCAGCAGAACGAGAATATTACCAAGGTGCGACGGGGTTAATGCAGCAACAAGAAGATCAAAATTACTTGATGAAAAAAGAACTGTCGGAAAAATGTGAACAAGCCCGTTTAGATTTAGCGGTAGCGGCATCTGAAGGACAAGGGGATAACATCGCTCATTTTAAGCCGATGATTAAGCAAAACTGCAAATAACCTCAATAAAATAAAGGGGTTAAGGTTATGACGCCCGCGATTAATTTGTTAATAAAAGAAAAAGTACCCCATCAGGTGCTGCAGTACGAGCATGATACAAAGGCACCATCTTTTGGTCTGGAAGCGTCTGAAAAATTAGGCCTGGTTGCTCATCTGGTGTTTAAAACCTTAGTGATCCAGCTCGATAATCTACAATTGTGCGTGGCTATTTTACCGGTTAATAAGATGCTTAGCATGAAGCTTATGGCTAAAGCCGGTGGGGCTAAAAAAGCGCAAATGGCGGATAAAGCACAAGTCGAACGGGTAACGGGTTATGTACTGGGGGGCGTTAGCCCACTGGGGCAGAAGAAGCGGTTAATGACGTTTATTGATGTGTCCGCGCAATTCCTGCCTTGTGTCTATGTTAGCGCGGGTAAACGAGGCCTGGAAATCGCGATTGCCCCGCAGGACCTCAGTGGCGCCTTGGTGGCAAAATTCCGTCATCTTTGCCAATAATCCGGCGATGTTTATTATCAGCATAGATGAGATTATTGCCAGAAAATTTGGCGAGAACGTTATTCATTTTTCCCCTTTGTATATTACAACTGGTAACATTTTAATGATCAAAAATGCAGTTTTTTATTGTGGTATGTGTGCACATTTTTATGCCACTGGAAGGAAAAATTTAATGCTATTGTTTAATAACGCACTTTGACCCTCTAAGGGTAATATTCGAATCGTTAATTCATCCCTTTTTCTACAGGAGCCATATGAGCGAATTCATCCCGATTTTCATTTTCTTTTTTGCTGTAATTGACCCTATTGGAACCGTGCCAGTTTTTTTGGCCACCACAACAGGATTTGATGCAAAAGCTAAACGTCATATTGCTTACAAAGCCATTTTTGCAGCCACAGGTATTTTACTGTTTTTTATTATCGCCGGTGAATATGTGCTTTCAGCAATGGGTATCCCGCTGTCTGCGTTTGAAATAGCAGGGGGGATTGTGCTGTTTTTGTTTGCCTTAACCATGATCTTTGGTGAAGGTAAAGCAAATAGCGAGTTACGCATGGCAAAAACGGTGACCGAAACGGCTATTTTCCCACTGGCGGTGCCATCTATTGCCAGCCCCGGAGCCATGCTCGCGGCGGTGATGCTTACCGAAAATGCTCGTTATAGCCTGATTGAACAGGTCACAACAACCGGTATTATGCTTGTGGTATTGTTACTTACCTTGCTAATGCTGCTAGGGGCAGGATCTATCTACCGCTTGATCGGCAACGGTGGTGCGAATATTGTTAGCAAAGTGATGGGGTTAATTTTAGCTTCAGTGGCCACGGCCAGTATTCTTGAAGGAATTAAAACCTACTTCGTTTTATAAAACGTGAGTGTAAATTCAATCAGAGCTCTTTTTGTTACCAAACTCAATAAGGTGATATACAGATCACTGATTGCCAGATTTTTTATCGCATATGTCGAGAAAACCCCGAGATAATAGCTAAGCGAAGTCGCGGGGTCGTTCACTAAGCCGATAGTGGAGCATTAAATATGGCTGTGTATTTTATCTTTAGTATTTATTTCAGCCACAGCGTTATTAGCAAAAGTATTAACCGGGCAAGTAACGTGGTGTTTGTCAGTCAAAAATTATTTTGATAGCTATTTTTGGGAACTGGGGTTAACCCCGTTTTCTGGCTATCCATAGCAGGGTCAGAACAAAAACCAGACTGAAGAAAAAATACCCTTTAGGCACAGGTGAGTAACTAAACCTGGGCTGTGCTTTGACGGCGTATTTTGCGACCTGCGTGCTGACTTGCTGTGTGCGTGATTGTTGCCAGGCGGGCCATGTGGATGGGGGATAAACATAACGGGCTTGCTCATCTACCTCTTTTGCCGTTGTGTCCCTGGTATTTATCAATACAAACCGCTGCCAGCCCGGTTGCATGGCACTATAATACGCGCACTGGTTAGTGTCATTAATCACACTGGTTTGTAGCATAAGTGGCAATAGTGGCTCATCAAACCCAACCTGGCTCTGGGTTGCCTCTAATGAGGTATTGCCTGCCAATAAAACCCTTGGGATACTATGGAGACAAATTTGCTGTGTGTTGCCACTATAGGTGACACGGTTATTTGGCTCTGCCAGCCAATAGTCGGTGGTGCGGTTGCGGGCAATGTGCTTGAGTAAATATTGCCAATATTGACTGTATAAGGCGCTATGCCCGCTGGTGCGCCAGGTATAGCTAGTGTTGATCAGAGACACGGCTACTTGTCCCATGCCCTGTTGCGCATTAACGACCATGGCCTGGCGTGTTTTATTTTCCACCAGTATTTCACCTGTGGTGGTAGCCAGTTCAGCTGGCAGCCACGAAATAAATTGAGGGTGCCTGGTTTGCTGCCAATAAAGGGAGCCGGGAACGGGAGCCTCACCTGAGGGAATGACGGTGATGGCTTCAGTCAAAGAGGTCAGTATGTCATCATTGGCCCTCAGTAATTCCCCATCAGCCAATATCAGCACACCTAACCCTTGTGTTACTGCCTGAGCCAGTTGCTGCCGTTCTGCTTGATTCAGAGCCACCAGACCCCGGCCATCGATAAATAGCAGATCATACTGTTCAAGCTGTTTGGCAGTGAAAAATCGCCCTGCGGTTAAAGCGTCGTTCTGTTTTGGACTGATAGTGTGGGCAGTATTGAGCTGTTCGCTAATAAATTTGTCCCGACTGATCCGGCTGACAATCGTCACAGGATTACCAAAATTAGCGGCCCAGTTTTTGAGCTGACGGGTTTCAAATGAAGGTGCGGACTGCCAAATCGCCATGGCTTGAACAGCGGGATAACTTACCTCCACAGCTATAGGCTCAATCGTTATAGGTGTGCCAGTCTCCTGCTCATTTAATCTAAGTTGATAAAGCCAGGTCCCGAGTGTTTTTGGTATGACGTTAAAGGTAAAGTCCTCCTGGGAGCTGAGCACATGTTGCTCGACTATCTCACCGGCAGGATCCATCAGAGTCAGTTTGTACATCTCCGTCTTACTCGCAGAAGGAAGGGCAGCTTGCAGTTCGCCGGTTATCGTCAGAGCTTCTCCCAGTACCAGCTGTTTTGGCCAGCTGAGGTTAATGGGCCCGGTGAGTTTAGGTGCCGGATGCCAGGTTATGGCAAGTTTGCTGGCCTTAGCTGTGCCCCAGTTCTCATGGCTGGTAAACAACAGCTGCCACTGGTGATGAGTTAACCCATCACCGATAACGTTAAGCTGTTGCAAGTCAGGGCGTAATTGGGCAATTTGTGCCACCGACTCTATTTTGGGGAAAGCGTCCGCCAAGCTCCCCAGGTTTCGCTGTTTATCTGTTTGCCCGGTTTGTGTCACCATGTTTTCAGCCAGATACCACAGGGTATCTTTATCGGCTAACTTAGCCACAGTGGCGAGTTGAGCACCAGACGCATTGGAGGTAATAAGTGTGGCACTGTGGATCTTCATTGTGCCGATTTTTACCTCCAGCACCAGTGCAGCCAGAGCCAAAAAAGCCAAAGTATTAAGACCAAGCAGCACACTTTTTTTGCCCATGGCGCTGTTAACCAGTCTCTGATAAAGCTGGTAACTGGTGACAAGCAAGGCCCCAAGCAAAATCAGAGCAAGCATGATCCAATATGTCACCGGTATTATTGATGGCAGTGCGATAATAAGTGAGCCCAGCTGTATACTCATGGGTAGATAACCTTGGGTTGTTGGCGCAGAAACTCAGCGTAGCTTTTTATGGTCAGACTGAGGTTGGAATAATGCAACAGCCGCGGAACAGGGGGGGCAATAACCTTTGGCAGTAATTGCCATAACTGAGCCTGAAGTTTACTGACACACTGCTGGCAATCGTCGGGTTGCCAGCTATTGGCCAGTTCCATCTTTTGCATTGTAATCACATCGCCTAACAGGTCCGGGCGCTGGGCCAACATGTCGTTTAATACCTTTTTCACCGCAGTTAGTAGTTCCATGTCTCCGGGGTTCAAGGGGGTGTGTGCATGGTTCAACCGCTGTACCAGGGTGGCCATTTGTTGGCTGTCGCTCTTATCGGGTAGTACTTGTGCCTTACGTTGGTAACTTAATATGTCCTCTAAATTCCCCTGGTAACGGCGCTTTTCGGTGACAGGCGGCGGCTCAAACCCCAAGCGTTTAACGTATATACGTTCGGCATTTTTTGCGCGATTTAACCACTCTAAAGCTTTATTTTCAAAAGGTAACGCCGCGCCAGGAGCGTTTTGCCGCAGCTGGGCCTCAGCCTGCCACATATTGGCTATGGCTTGTTTCATCAATGCTACGGGATTTTGCTGGCCGATATTACCAATATCCGCATCGCCATGGGCGTGACCATATTGGGCTATGGCTGCCTCCAGGCCAGATTTGTCAGCTCCTAGGTTATCCGGTGCTGATTCCTGGTGCTCATGGCCTCCTGCGGCATGCGCCCCTATAACATCACGCTCCTGCTTGCTGTCCCCTTGTTCACCGTCATTGATGTGTGGCTGGGGTATACCCAAACCATCTTCCATGGCGTGTCCACCGGCGCCATCATCGACTTCGTCACCGAGGAATTGGCCATATTTATGTTTTAAATCACTTTGTGCCTGCCCTAATTGCTGGGACATCTGGTTAAATTGGGTGGTGCTTAACCGAGCCTTATCAGCGATAAGTTGCTCGGTTTCAATAATAATTTGTCTTTGACTCTTAAAATATTCAGGTACAAAATTGATTAGGGTACCGTCGCTTAAGACCCTCTGGGGCGAGTCCTCTAACCAGCGTATTATCTTGGTGGTTGACCGACTAAGCTGGGGTTGTGGCTGGCGGTTATCCCAGACTTTAATACTAAAATACAGCTCGTCTCCTGGCTCCATACCCAACTCATCGAGTTGCCAGTGTTTAAAATAATGATCCTGATCCGCGATCAGCTGCTGACGATCGAATTCGAACAGTTGATCGCGAAACTTCACCCCTTCGCCAGACCCTTTAGCAATAGATGCCACTATCTGAATTTTACTCACTTCCAGGTCATCGCTGATCAGTACCTGGCTGTCAAGCACTGGATTGGCATCGGTTGCCAGCTCGGAGATAGTGGCAATGGGGGTGATAAAACGAATGTGCGGTTTATCATCAGGTAACACCTCAATGCTGTATACCCCTAATACCAGCCCATCTTGATTGCTCAGTTGATAGACGTTAGACAGGCTTACCTTAGCGGTGAACCGGAAGTGATTGTTGTGCTGTTTAACCAGTGCCTGGGGCTGAGCGTTGGCAAAATGTATAAAATATTGTTGTTCGGGGTCTGCAAACGTTAGCTGCCAGGTTACCCGGGAGCCGGTAAAGACCCGCAAATCGAGATCGTCCTGCTGACGTGGTGGGTATTTTGCCCTGGCATAGTCTGGTGCAGTGATGTTGACTTGTGCCTTAATTAAGCTGGTGGGCAATTTTTCTGGTGTGATAACAGGACTGCTTGGTGAGTCAGGCTTGAGTAGGGTGTTGGGTGATAACAGATCACCTTGCCAGATAAGCCCGGCGCAGACGGTTAGCAACAAGGTAGCCCATAGACCTTTACTAAATGAATAAGCAGGAACCAACGCTGCCTTGTGCTGGTCAAGTAAGGTCCGCAAGATTTGCCCTACCCGTCGCCGTTGCAGGCGCTGAGTGATATTAAGCGTGGCGGTGTTTACCAGCAACAATTGGCAACTTTCCTGTAACTGTTCATATTGGCAATTGGCATGGGCAGCCAGGTTTGCCTGGGTGATAGCCTGATACGCGCGGCTGCGCATAGCCCATAGTATTGAGACGACCAAACAGCCCAGGCAGGTCAGCAGGATAGTTAATCTAGCCACTGACCAAAGGTTCAAGGCAAGGGCTATAGCAACTAGCCAGGGTAAGGTCAGGCTGGTGTGCTGCAGTAATTTGCGCAACTTGGCTTGTCGCATACTCCATAGTAGTGCCGTTAGTGCTGGTTGCTCGGTATCTTTCATGTCCCGTCAACCTGCTGTTTTTTGCTGGTCCCAAAGCGCTGGGCCATAATGCGCTCGGCGCAAAACACTATCACCAGTAGCACCAGCAATAGTCGTGTCCAACTTGGTGACACGGTAGTGACTTGGCTCTTGGTGATATATGCGGGCGATACCCCGTGCTTGGGAGGCTCTGTATAACGAATTTGCTCGGGGCTGAGGCGTCCATTGGCAAGATTAGCTTGCTCAGCTAAGGCCCCAAACAGCAGGCTGTTTAAGGTCATAGGGAAGTCCAGCTGGGTGACCAAACTGTTCCATTTTGGCGTAAATCGGCTGTGCCATGCCAGGATCTGGCCTTGACCAAAATAGTATTGCTTGAGCACATCTTGTCCATCAAGGGTTTGCCACAGTTTGTTCTGGGCCAGCCGAGCAACAATATTGTGGGGCAGGGCAGGTTTACCGAGTTGGCTGATGGTGATACTGGCCTCACTATCAGGCCTGCGGGCCGACCAATGACCAGACTGGTCGGCCTGGGCGGCGGTTATCAGTAACTTACCCCCTTGCTGTACATAGGCCATCAGTAAATCATCGAGGGGCTGGTCACTTAGATACGCCACCCAATCTGCATCGTTCAACTGCCGGGAGTCTACCGATACAGCATCTTGTTGGGTATAGGTTACCTTGACTGTGATGCTATTTTGCTGCTCCAGGGCATTCATTGCGCCGCGCAGATACGTTACCGAGTTTTGTTGTTGTGAGGTATAGATCACCAGTAAGTTCATGGTCAATTGCTCAGAAGTGTCTAGGGGAACCTTTAGAATATGCCAATCAAGAGGCGGGCGGATGGGTAACCGTTGTCCGCTAAATTGCTGTAAACGGTCTGTGACATAGACGCTTAGTACGTCATTTTGGCCCAACTCTCGGGTATAGTCGAATAACCCCAGCCACAGGTTGTTCCCTGTATTCTTGTGGGCTGGCCATCCCTGACTGTTCAGCAGTTGCCTGGCATTTGACGTGGAGTGCCCAAAAGGTTCAGCAGGATCCAGGTAGGTTAATTTGGCATTATCTAGACGACTCAGTACAACTTTTTTTTGCTGTGCTGATGCATGAGCTAACCAGTCTTGGGTCACGAGTACATGGGTCCTTGGGGCTACTGCCTCCGGGGGCCAAACCAGGTGGGCTAACAGTAAGGCGCCAAGCAATAATAATCCTAGACGCAGAGCCAACAATATTCGCTCTGTTAGCCGCAGCTGCGTCATTTGCGCCACGGCGGCGCTTTGGATAAAGCCAACCAGGGAAAATTTTACCAACCGGGCGCGACTTTGACTCAGCAGGTGAATAACAATGGGGATCACCAGAGTGAGTAAAGCCAACCATAATAAGGTGGGATACAGCACCACAGGCATAGTCAGCACTAGTAACCCACCTTATGCCGGGCCGCCAGATAATGGTACAGGCATTCATCCAATGGCTGGTCGATATTGCCGTGTATGCACTGAATACGATGTTGCTGAAATTGTTGATCCAGGGCGTGTTGAAATTGGCTATAGGCTTGTAAATATTCGGCTTTTGCCTGCTTGGCAGCAACCAGTCGCTGTTGGCCACTTTCCAAATCTTCAAAACGAACCTGACCGGTAAAAGGGAAATTTAATTCGTCATCACAACACAGTTGCGCGGCCACCACTTCGGTTTGCGGGGCGCTTAGGGAACTGACAAAATCCATGATTTCATTGTTTTGCTGATGAAAATCACTGACCACAAAGACTAATCCAGACATTTGGCCCACGGCTAAATGGTCAGGGATCTGCGGGGCTTTGGGGAATGTCTTGCCTGGCTGCACACGACTAAGGTGTAACAGTAATTTGTGCCAATGTTGTTGGCCATTGCGGGCAGGTAAATAGTCAATATGCTCGCTGGAAAGGCCCACCAGGCCAACACCATCTCCTTGTTGCTGGGCAATATAGCCAATAGTGGCCAATAAGTAACGGGCGTAATCCAACTTATGCCAGCCACCTTGCCCGGCAGATTTTTCAGATATCTGCAACATGGACTGACTGGCATCGAGCACCAGCCATACATTAATATTACTTTCACGTTGTGCTTCACGGACGAAGTAGCGATCTGAACGGGCAAATAGTTTCCAATCAATGCGTCCCAGTGGATCGCCGGGTTCGTAGGCGCGGTATTGGCTGAACTCGACGCCCGTACCTCGTTGGGTGCTGGTGTGCAAACCGTGTAGCACGCCCTGGGCAACCGTCTTTGCCACCAGGGGCATATCTTTTACCCTGGCTAACGTCAAGGGATCGATAAATTGCGTCATAATCAGCTTTTTCCACCCACTAAAGGGCTGCTGGGCGGGGACACCTCAGCCAGTAAGGTGTCAATGATGCTATCTGTGGTCACGCCCTGGGCCTGTGCCTGAAAATTGAGCAAAATGCGGTGGCGTAAAACGCTGTGGGCTATGTTATGAATATCATGCATAGTCACCGCAAAGCGTCCTTCGAGCAGGGCACTGGCCTTGGCGCACAGTACTAATGCCTGACCTGCCCGAGGCCCGGCTCCCCAGCGGACAAAATCTTTAATCCTGCTTGTCTGGCTGATATCAGGACGAGTACTGCGAACCAGACGGCTGATGTATTCCAGCAACGGATCGGCTATTTCAATGGCGCGCACTAGCTGCTGCAAGGCAATAAGATCTTCGGCCTGAAGTACAGGTTTTAGTTTTACCTGGTCGGTCCCCGTAGTGCGCTTGAGTATGTCGATTTCATGTTCGGCGCTGGGATAACCGACGCGGATAAAGGTTAAAAACCGATCAAGCTGAGCCTCTGGCAAGGGGTAAGTTCCGGCCTGCTCTACCGGATTTTGTGTGGCTAATACAAAAAAGGGTTTAGGCAATGGGTAGCTTTGCCCGGCATAACTGATAGTGCGCTCTTGCATGGCTTCCAGCAGCGCTGCCTGGGTCTTGGGAGGGGTACGGTTAATTTCATCAGCGAGTAAAATATTAGTGAATACTGGCCCTTGTTGAAATTTAAAAAACCGCTCGCCACTTTGATGATCGGTTTCCAAGATCTCTGTGCCTATGATATCGCTGGGCATAAGATCCGGGGTAAATTGCACTCGGTTAAAATCAAGTTCAAGGGTTTGGGCCAATGAACTGACCATCAAGGTTTTAGCCAGCCCAGGTACCCCTTCGAGTAAACAGTGTCCGCCAGCTAGGATACTGACCAGTAACTGGCGGATCACCTCTTGTTGGCCGACTATCACCTTGCCCATTTCCTCGCTGACTTTTGTTAGCTTGGCCAAGATAATTTCAATTTCTGTTTCGGACAAGGTCGGCAAGGTTGCTTGCTGTTCAGTCATAGTGTGGTTTACCTGTTATCGCAATATTCGGGAATTTGGGGTTGTTTTTTCGGGTTAACAAATCGGCTAAGCCGTCATGGCGTAAACCACTATGTTGACCGCAAACTTGGTATTGTCTTCTTTAAGCCAGCGTTTGTTGCGAAAATCGTAATCCCATTCACAGCCTAAATCCTTATTGCTGTACAACACGGCAATCTTGCCGTTGATTTCAATTGCCTTGAGGTAATCATGGACCAGGTCGTCACCCCAGCCATTGAGTTCTACCGAGGTTCCGGGTGGCCCGTCAAAGTCAAAAAAGGCACTATAAAGGGGATGGGTGTTGGCAATTTTCTGCAGCGCTTGGGGACCAAAAATATCCGCCATTTGTGCCTCAAATGTTTTGGCAAACATACCATCTATATCGTGGTTACAATCATCCACAAAGACAAAACCGCCATTTTCCACATACTGCTGAAAATTTTGCCGTTCTTGTGGGCTAAATTGCACTAAGCGGTGGCCGGCCAGATAACAAAATGGGGTTTTGAGCATGGCCGGGTCTGACAACGGTACAATGCGTTCCTTAATATCCACTCGCAAGCTGGTGTATTCAATTAAAGAGTTGAGCAGGTTGGCCGGCATACGTTCATCCACTTCCCAGTCGCCAGACTCGTAGCTTAGGCGGGTAAAATAGAAGTCGTAGTCAGCTATTTGTGACCAAGCGCGTTGGGACATAGTCGAAGCGGCTAACGCTGCACAACTTGCCTGAATAAATAACCTGCGATTAATACTCATAATAATACTGCATTTTAGTGGAATAGGAATGGGGCTAAATGTCGCTAAAGGTTGGTTTTAGTCTTTTAGCCCCCTGGATTTACACCGCGTCAGATAAACTACTGAAGGTAAAGTCGCGAATTTTCATAGGCGGGATCATATTGCCATTAATGCGTTCAGGCTGGCCCAGGGCTTCAATGTTATTTAACATCACTATAGGGCTTTCGTTAAATCTGAAGTTTTTAATGGGGTATTTTATCTTGCCATTTTCAATATAAAAGGTGCCGTCTCGGGTTAGCCCGGTATACAGCAAAGTTTGTGGATCCAGGCTGCGGATATACCATAGACGGGTAACTAATACTCCGCGGCGGGTATTTTTTATCATCTCCTGTAACGACTCATCTCCCCCTGACATAATGATATTGGCCGGGCGAGGAAGATACTCGCGTTTGGTGTGTTTGGCCCAATAAGGTGAGTTGGGCATATTGCTTATTTTGCCCTCTTTGATCCAATCGATACGGCCAAGTGGGTAACCATTACCGGCAAAGGGAGCGGTGGGGGCGATGGGATGTTGAGGGTCTGAATATATATGGACCCGTTCGTCGAACATCTTTTGACCCAATTTATTTTTGGAGCCTTGTTGACCCTCGGCGACTTTGTTGCTTAAAAAACTGCGGCCCTCATCAGCTGATCGTTGGTCAAAAGCCCTCATCATATTTTCGAGTAAATCGACGCTGGCGGCCGGCTCCAAAATAACCGTGTATTTACCCGGCTCCATTGCTTTAGCATCGATAGAACGAATAGATTTTTTGATGGCTATTTGTGACAATTTTGCTGTATCGAGCAACTGATAATCACTGTAATTAGCCGATGTCCAGCCCGAGCCCTTGCCGTCTTCGGAGCGTATAGTGACCGAAAAATCTACATTGGTGGAGGTGTTATAAGCAAACAAGCCCTTACTGTTAATAATGGCACTGACAGTGACTTCATCTTCCAGGAAACCCGCCGCAACCAGTTTGTTTTTCTTTGAGGGTTTAATGCTATCTTCTGCCGCCTGGGCGCGATTTTCAGGCGTCACCCGGGCCGTGCTGGCAAAGTAGGTATTGGCTTTAAGATAGGACTGTTTAGGGAATAGCGGCATGTATTCGGCGTTTTCTGGTGCCAGTTTGGCCAGTTCTTCCGAGCGGCGTACGACTTTTTCCAGAGACGCATCATCAAATTCGTTGATGGTCGCCACGCCGGTGCGTTTACCAAAAGTGGATTGTACCGCCAAGATTATATCGCTTTCCTGGCCAGACGTTGACACGGTGTTACGGGCGTAGCGGATGTTACCCCCGGTTTTGCTATCGAGATTACACTCGCATTCATCGGCTTTTGAAAAAGCAAGCACCTTGCTTAATAGTTCTTTTGCGTGTTGTTCAGTAATAATTGTCATGCTGATCTGTTCCTTCTAATTCGTTTTTAATCACACGTTGCGCGCAGTATTGATCACGTTGATATTGTTGAATCTCGTGGTAGGACAGCCATGAGAAACCGTGCTAACTTGTGATGGCTGACCCTTGCCATCAAAAAACGAACCGCTAACGCGGTAATCTGACTTGCCAGCTAACTGGCTACAGCTATTCCAGAATTCCTGGGTGTTGGACTGGTAAGCCACATCTTCAATTTGATCACCAATTTTACCTTCGTTTATTTCGTAAAATAATTGGCCGCCAAACTGAAAGTTGTAGCGTTGTTGATCGATAGAAAACGAACCACGCCCGGCAATATAGATACCTTTTTCCACATCCTTGATCACATCTTCGGCAGAAATATCTTGTTTATTGGGTTTTAAAGACACGTTTGGCATGCGCTGAAATTGCACATCACGCCAACTTTGTGCATAACTGCAGCCGTGAGATTCTTTTTGATCGATCATATGGACCTGATCACGGGTCGCCTGGTAATTGACCAATACGCCGTCTTTGATCAGATCCCACTCTTTGGTTTTAACCCCTTCGTCGTCATAACCTACGTTGCCCAAGCTATAAGGCTGGGTTTTGTCAGCCACCAAGTTGACGATATCGGAGCCATACTGAAAGTTACCGCTTTTCCACTTATCCAGAGTGGCAAAGCTGGTGCCGGCATAATTGGCTTCGTAACCTAATACTCGATCCAGTTCCAGCGGGTGACCGACAGATTCATGTATGGTTAACATCAAATGGGCCGGGTCGAGCACCAAATCATATTTGCCAGGCTCTACTGATTTTGCCTTTAACTTGGCTTTTAGCTGTTTGCCCGCAGCGATGGCATCTTCCACCATATCGTAGGAGTTGTTGTAACCGACATTGGCCCCCTGAATACGGACCTTGTCTTTTTCCAGGCCATCGAGATACTCAAAACCCATGCCCACAGGGCTGCCCAAACCATTGCGTTGTTTAAAGCCATTTTTGCCAATGCCTGTAGCATAAAAGGGTGCCCATAAACGATGTACATCCTGATCAATATAAGAGCCATCGGTAGAAGCAAAGTATTTCTGTTCGTTGACGAGAAACAAGATAGAGGTAATGAAATTGGCGCCATTCGCCATAGCCGCATCATTGACGGACAATAATAAATCCACCTTGTCCTTGATAGGGACTTCCATAGCATTTTTACTGATTGGCGTTTGCCAGCTCACCTCACCCACACCTTTAACCGGTGCAAGTTGCACTGGTGTAGTCTGAAATTTTGAGTTGGCCATGGCGACTGCCACCGCTTGTTCAGCGGTTTTTGCTACGCTGTCCGGGGTCATATTTGAGGTTGAGGCGAATCCCCAGGTACCGTTAGCAATCACCCTTACACCTATGCCCGCAGACTCGGTATTGACTATATTGTCGACTCGGGTTTCACGGGTGGTGACAAACTGGTTCAGGTATCGACCGATGCGTGCATCGGCGTAACTTGCTCCTTTGGCTTTAGCCGCATTTAAGGCAATATCCGCTAATTTTTTTTTGTAGGCCACGTCCATAGGTTTATCCAACATCTGGTCTGCGCTAACTGCTATGCCAGATATAGGCAACATGAAGGCACCGATACCGGCGCCACCAAACTTGATAAAATCTCGTCTTTCCATTTATTGGCTTCCTGTCTTAGTTTTTATAATTTTTCTTAACGGTAGTCTAATGCCATCAGTGTATGGCATAGGCTAAAAAGTACTCAAGATACAATTAATGTTTTACAACGCCAAATACATAACAAGGCGTAATATATAGCTTCCATTAGGGTTGTTTTTGGCCAGTGATCCAGTCATTCACGACATCTTCAAGCACTGCCATGGGTAAAGAGCCCTGACCGATGATAACGTCGTGAAAAGCACGTAAATCGAAGTTTGCGCCTAACTGCTGTCGTGCTTTTGCTCGCAATTCACGAATTTTAAGTTCGCCTATTTTGTAAGACAACGCCTGACCCGGCCAGGATATATAACGGTCAATCTGATCAGCAGTAGCCTGAGGAGTTAACGCTGTGCGACTGGCTAGGTAATCAATCGCCTGCTGTCGACTCCAGCCAAAAACATGAATGCCGGTATCAACCACCAAACGCACCGCTCGCCACATCTCGTAGCCTAAACGCCCAAAGTCACTGTAAGGGTCCTGATAAAATCCGGCTTCTTTGCCCAAGCGTTCTGAATACAAACCCCACCCTTCAGAAAAAGCTGAATGGTTTAAGGTGCGGCGAAATTCCGGCACGTCCAGCTCCATGGAGATGGCGTTTTGCAAATGATGGCCTGGCACGGCTTCGTGCAGGCTCAAAGCCTCTAAGTTATATAAAGGTTGCCGAGCGGGAATAGAGCTTAGAAAATAGGTGCCCGGGGTGCGGTTATCAGGAGGGGGCATGTAAAACGCACCCCGGCTGGCGGACTCTTTAATGGCAAAGGTATTACGGGGTAAAGTGGCAAAGAGACTGGGTAATTTGCCATACATTTTTTGCGTAATAAACGCGGTTTTTTCCAATAGGTCTTGAGGATCCTGAGCATAAAATTGCGGATCGGTGGCCAGAAAATGCAGAAATTCCTGGTAGCTGCCACTAAAACCCACTTGTTTGATGATGCCCTGCATCTGCTGATAAATTCGCTCTACCTCATCCAAACCCAGTTGGTGGATTTGCTTAGGGGTCAGATCAGTGGTTGTGTAGTAATTAACGGCATAGGCGTAATACTCCTCGCCGCCTTCGACACTGGAGATCCCAGCTTGGGCACGGCAGTGGGGCATATACTGTTCGACAAAATATTGCAGTAAATGGTTGTAGGCCGGGAGCACGGCCTGGGTAATCAAGGCCTGGCCTTTTTGTTGATAGTCCTGCTTTTGCCGGGGGCTAAATTGTGCCGGAAAGCGGGTAAAGGGTTCATACCAGGCGCTGTCTTTAGCTGAGTCGACTATATGGGCGCTGATCGTTTGTTGATAGTCCTTGAATGTTTCGCAGTGCTGTACAAAACCATGGGCTACACCCTGCTTTAATAAATCGATATTTTGCTGATTAAATCGCGGATAGTCAGCCAGACTAACCAGATACTGATCATAATCAGCTGCGCTTAAAAACGCCATGTTGGCCGGTGCTTCGGCAAAATAAGTATGCCAACCGCTTAAAAAGTTTATGGGGAAATAGCGGTCCTGAAATTGATAGCTGCTGGCCTCCGTTTGACGTTCATATTCAAACACGCGATAACTGATTTGCCTGGCTTTATCCAGTTCATTCATGGGAATAGCAGCAAGTTCTGTGAGCATTTTTTGATTAAATTGTTGTCGCCGGGTAAAACCTTGGGGGCTTAAATCCGCCAACTTGCCCTGGGGTTTCCAGGCATCTGGATCGGTACGAAAGAATATTTTTTCCTGCTGGGCCTGCTGCCAGTGTTGGGCCAGCAAATTATCGAAATCTTGTGCTGGGCCCGCCCACAATAATGGGCTAATGACGTACAGCGCCAGGGTTGCTATAAAGGATTTAATCATACTTGCTTATTTTCCAGTGGCGCTAATGGGGCCAATTTGCCAAAAGGGGAGTCCAGTGAGTCCGGTGGTGTGGTGAACCACTGTGGCCCTGTTTTTGTTATGTAGATGCAGTCTTCGAGGCGTACGCCAAATTCATCTGGAATATAAATGCCCGGTTCGTTTGAAAAGCACATGCCCGTTTGCAAAGGAGTTGTTTCGTTATGGACAAAATTGACTGGCTCATGGCCTTCCATACCTATACCGTGGCCTGTGCGATGAGACAGGCCAGGTAACTGATAATCCGGGCCCAGTCCTAAGGTTTGATAATAAACACGCACGGCGTTGTCTATTTCACCTGCAGGCGTGCCTAATTGGGCTTTGGCAAAGGCGACCTGTTGGCCCTGGCGTACGTTATGCCAAATTTTGCGCTGTTTTTTATTCGGCTCACCGAACACAAAGGTACGACTGATATCCGATTGATAGCCCTGTACGGCGCAACCGCAGTCCATTAGTACTATTGAACCTTCGCGCAAATTCAACTGCTGTTTAGTGCCATGGGGATAGGCGCTGGCCTGGTCAAATAGCGCCATGTTCCAGATATCGCTACCACCGAGTTGAGCCTGGGCGTCATACATTAATTGTTTTACCTCGCCCTGGCTCATGCCCAATTCGAGCCGGGCATAGACATGAGTATAGGCTGTCAGCGTCACCTCATTGGCTTTGTGCATTAGGCGTATTTCATGGGGGCTTTTTATCATTCTGCAGCCACGGGTGATGGGGTCGGCGCTGACATCTTCCATGGCAGACATTTTTTTCATCACGCCGCGAAGCACAAAATAACGAACCGAGTGTTCAAAGGCTATTTTACCTTTTGTTACTCCTCGGTCTTTAAGCATGTGCTGGATGCTAACAAAAGGGCTTTCATGCTCCTGCCACACTCTTACATCTTCTCCTACCAGCAAGGATTCACGGATACTGGGCTCTTCAAAAAAAGGACAGACTACGGCAATCTCACCTTCCCGGGGGATAATTACAGCAGTCAAACGTTCGCTGCGCCACCACTGAATCCCTGTGAAATAATCCATCGCTGCACCGGGCTCCAGCACCATGGCAGCTACATTGTATTGGGCCATCAGTGCCTGGGCTTTAGTGATCCGTGCTTGACGTTCCGCTTTGGAGATGGGGTTGGCATGGGCAGTGATATTGGATAACGCAATAGCTGGGGCAGTGGTTGACGTGTTTACCTGCGCGTCTGGCGATGCCAGTACACGACCACTAAGAGGAAGGGCGACAATGGCGGCACTACTGGCTTTTAGAAAAGCTCTTTTATTTATATTCATTGTATTTCCTTTGCCTGAATATTGTTACTCGTTAATGCGTTTCAGGGGCCGTGCTTGAGTACAGCATATTGATAAGCCTGACAAAAATGCTTGGTGCTATTGCTAAGCTCCAATTATCAGTCAACACCTAAATGCAGAGCCCAAGTTCAATGTTATTGTGGATACCGCCTTATCTAGTGGGGTGAAAAACCAGAGGCCCAGGTAACTTTGGCATAAGCCATTGTATAGTGCTTTTGCTTGGAATGACGTCCCCATGGCCTGTATTCATCTGATTTTATAGACAATTGAACGATTGCCAGTGAGCTAAAGTCGCTCAGATACAAATGGTTATGGCATTTATTTTCCAGGGGGATCTTGCCCGGAGTTATATCACTAGGTTCAAATGGACATATTCAAAGGAGTAATACCAATCGGTGTAAGTGATCGTTCAGCGAGAATTTAAACGAGCTTAATCAAGGCGCTTAAATCAAGTAATAGTGGTGCTCATTCGAATTCGAGCAACGCAGAGTAAGCGCGTTTACAACTAGCCCGAAGGGAATGCACCAGCGACTTTTGGTCTATTTTCTCGCTATTTGTAAGGTAACGGCGATTCCTGTATGGCGACGTCGTACTCAAAAATTGCTGGGGGTATTCTCAGTGGGTACTTGTTAATACTGATGGGTATAAGCCCCCTTGTCTTTGCTTCTTACCGCCAGCTTATAATCGGCTGGTACGGGATGATTATCAGCGCTTTTTAGGGGGTAAATAAATTTTCACCTGGGGGCAGTGAGTTTATCGCTATGCTGCAAGGGTTATAAATAAGCCTTGTAATCCTGACGGGTAAGCGACTGAGCAACACCTTGACCCAGCAATAGGTTATGAATAAAGGAAATAACTGAGGATCAATATCTGCAAAATTTACGTTGCATTCGGTCGTTAATGTTATATTATAACGTACAACTTAATAAGGGGTAAGGTTATGCAAATAACAAACGATAAAACGCTACTGGACAGACTGGGCATATGGGCCTCAAGTTTGTGTGCGTTGCATTGTTTATTGTTACCCATACTGATCCCGTTGTTACCGCTTATTGGCGCCAGTTTTTTTGCCCAGGGATGGTTTGAACGCAGTATTCTGTCTTTGTCTATGCTGATAGGGTTTTGGGCCTTATTCTCCGGGTTTTATCGTTATCACCGTCAGCTTTATCCTTTGTACAGTCTGCTCCTGGGCGGCATTATCTATTGGAACAAAGATATATTTGGTCCCAGCTACGAGCCCTTCACTATTGCCATAGGTGCATTATTAATAGTGGGTGCCCATGTGGTGAACTTGAAACTGTGCCAAAGCTGCAACAGTTGCGAATCGAGCTGCTCGACAGACTAGAGCTGATTAGTCAGTATCTGTCTGGCTTTGCCTGGTGCATTACTAAATACCCCGTCTACCTGCCAAGATTGTAACCTTAACAAATCTGCTGCTTCATCCACCGTATACACAAATACTTTCAGCCCCCGACGTTTGGCATCTAAGACAAATTCATGGTCCAAAAAGGTTACATCTACGTTGACCGAATAAGCATCGAGTGCTGTGGCGAAGGCGGCATAATCCAGAGGTTTAGAGGCAGTCAGTGCCCCTATTTGCAAAGCAGGTTGTCGCTGTTTGATATTCCTAAGCAGATGATGATCAAAAGAAGACACTATAAATTGTTCCGGGGTAAAACCCAGGGTGGACTGGGCTTTTTCAATCAGCCTCACCACCAGGCTTACATCCTGTACTCCTTTAAGTTCGATATTCACAGTGCATTGCCCGGCTATCCTTGCCATGACTTGCCATAGAGTGGGAATTTTTTGGCCCGCACCTGCGTCAAACTGTTGCAACTGGGCCAGGGTATAGTCTTGTAATTGTCCTAAACCGTTAGTCGTGCGGTGCAGCCAATGATCGTGGATCACCAGCAGTTCGCCCAGATGTTGATGCACATCAATCTCTATTGCGTCCGCTTGCTGCTCCAGAGCTCTATCTATCGCCAGTAAGGTGTTTTCCGGTGCATCGGCGCTGGCACCGCGGTGGGCAAAAATAAGCATGATAGGTCCTTATTTTTTATGTAATTTCTGGGTGTTAATGGTCTCGTATAACGCCGCACAAACCACCAATAATCCACCTACATAGGTTTGCCAGTTAGGTTGTTCGTCGAGTATTAATATAGCCAGTATCACCCCATATAGGGGTTGCATACAAGCTACCAAAGAGAAGGTTTTAGCCCGTAAATATTTTAAGCTAGTAGCTATCAGTGCATGGGGTACGGCGGTTAGTAAGGTGCCTAACACCAGCAGCCATATATAAGTTTGGCCGGAAGCCTGACTGATATTTGGCGAGATAAAAAAACTTAAAGACAGAAAGATTACCAAAGTTTGATACGCCATGGCGTGAGCCCCGGAGTAATGGGAAAAGTGTTTGCGATGGAGCAGGTTTCTCAGGGCGTATAATACGGCAGAACACACACCGACAATGATCCCCAGCGTGACATCGTTATCTATGGATACCTCAGGGACAATCAAATAAATACCAAATAAGACGACAATCGCACTGGCGACATCCTGCCATACCAAGCGAATGCCTTCAAAAAAAGGTTCAATCAGCACAGTGATCACCGGAAAGGTAAACAGCGCTATCATGCCCACAGAGACACTTGAGTATTGCATGGCAGCAAAATAGCTAACCCAATGTGCGGCCATTAGCAAACCCAGCCCCAGGGCAATCAGGTAATCGCGATAACTGCGTAGCGCCAGTTTACCCCCCGTTATTTTAACGATGATAAATAGCATCATGCAGGCGATAATTGACCTGCCAAAGGTGATATCAGTGGCCGACAACGGAATGATTTTGGAAAATAGCGCCGTCGCACCGAGTAACATGACTGTGAAATGTAAAGACCACAGACTCTTTTTAACTGGATCCACAGATTAGTCAGTCAACGTTGCAAAAACATCGCCCAGGCGAGTTACATCTCCGGGTTCAAGGGGGGCAAACTCCATCATATCGGGTGCAAAACAGGCGACTACGGTTGATCCAAGTTTAAAGCGTCCCAATTCCTGGCCTTTTTTGAGGTGCACAGAATGTTCGCCCGTTGAGGGATACTGCCAATGTTGAACGTTTTTACCCGTTGGTGGCGACACTGTACCAGCCCAAACGGTTTCGATACTGGCGACTATCGTTGCTCCTACTAGCACCATGGCCATCTTGCCTTTGGGGGTATCAAACAGCGTTACCACCCGTTCGTTACGAGCGAATAAACCCGGCACCCGAGCTGCGGTCAGGGGGCTGACCGAGAACAGTTCGCCAGGCACATATAACATATCGGTTAACACACCATCCATGGGCATATGGATGCGGTGATAATCCTTAGGCGCCAGGTAGATAGTGGCAAACTTGCCGTCTAAAAAGGCCGTTGCCAATTCGGGTTTACCGCCTAACAGGCTGGTAAGGCTATAGTCGTGACCTTTGGCTTGAAAAATACTGTCATGGTCAATATCGCCTAATTGACTCACCGCACCATCCACCGGCAGGGCAAGTTGTGTCTCATCGGCACAGATAGTACGAGCCTGGGGCTTTAACTCCCGGGTGAAAAATTCATTGAAGGAGGGGTAATCTTCCGGATTTTCCCGTAAGGCCTCGGTCATATCTACTTGATATTGCTTAATGAAAAGCTTAATGCAAGCAGTGGTTAAGGCTCCGCCTTGGGCTGCGGCTAATTTGCCGATAAACCTAGATAATAGGTGTTTTGGGGTAATATATTGTAACGCTATTTTGAACGAATCGAACAAGTGAAAATCCTAAAAAAAGTAGTTTTAACCGTAATCGATTGTACAGCAATAATAAATGATGTGTGAATGCCACTAAGCACAATAGGCTATATGCTAGTCGATTGTGGCGTTCATTTTTATGCTGGTCTGGATATCAGCCAACCTCTGTTAATTCAGCGCGTTTAGGGACTATACCTTGCTGTGCGCCGGACGTAATTCGTCTAAGTTGGATAATATTTTGTGGTAGCTTTGATAACGTTGTTCGCTTATTTCGCCCTTTTCTACTGCTGCGCGAATAATACAACCTGGATCATTGGCGTGGGTGCAGTCACGAAATTTGCAACCGCCCAGATAATCTCTGAATTCTCTAAATCCCCGGGTCAAACGTTCCATTGGCATATGCCATAAAGCAAATTCACGTACCCCGGGTGAATCAATGAGATCACCGCCTTGGGGAAAATGTAATAACTTGGCTGTCGTGGTGGTGTGCTGACCCAGACCTGAGTTGTCTGATACATCGCCGATATTTTCATCGGCTTCCGGCAGTAATTCATTTATCAGACTGGATTTACCCACCCCTGATTGGCCGACAAATACACTGGTTTTGTCTTTCAGGCATTCGGCTAACTCGCTTATCCCGGTTTGGGTTTTACAGCTGGTATAAACCAGTCGATAACCGATGTCCCGATATATTTGCAGCTGCTGTTCTACTACTGCCCGCTCTTTTTCATCGAGCAATTCAACTTTATTGAGCAAAATGACCGGTTCAATTTCCACATCTTCCGCAGCCACCAGGTAGCGATCGATGATATTTAACGACAGGGCCGGAATGACCGAGCTGACAATAATGATCTGGTCAATGTTGGCGGCAACAGGCTTTACGCCATCATAAAAATCGGGTCGGGTAAGAACAGATTTTCTGTCTTGCACTATTTCAATAATACCGCTGATATTTTCAGTCGTGTCTTTACCTGGGCGAAACAATACGTCGTCGCCGCATACCACACTGGCAATATTACGTCTCAGATGACAGCGATGCACATTACCCTGAGCATCTTCAATATCCGCATGTTTGCCAAAGCGGCCAATGACTTTGCCTATTTGTTGCTCCCCCAATTGATCGTCCTGGGGTGCACTAGAGGGTTTAGCCAATCGTTTAGTGCGATTAGTGGAAACCTGACGGCTTTGTTTTTGAGTGAGTTTTGGTTTTTTCGCCACGGGTGCTTCTATACTTGGTTCGGATTTCTAGTATCATGTTAACTTTAGCCCGTCAGGAATTATAGCAATTCCTTTGGCCAACGTTCAGATCACTAGTATTAGGAGTAAATATGACGGTTGAGACACAAAATCTGGTTTGGATAGATATGGAGATGACAGGGCTACATCCTGAAGTTGATGTAGTGTTGGAAATTGCCACTATAGTGACAGATGCAAATCTTAATATATTGGCCGAAGGGCCGGTATTGGCCATCCATCAAAGTGATGAGGTGCTTAACGGTATGAGCCAGTGGTGTATTGATACTCATGGTAAAACCGGTTTAACCGACAGATGCAAAAAAAGCACTATTAGTGAGCAAAGTGCGGTAGAGCAAACCATACTATTTCTGCAAAAGTATGTGCCTAAAGGTGTATCGCCTTTGTGTGGTAACACCATAGGCCAGGACAGACGCTTTATGGTTAAATACATGCCGGAACTGGAAACGTATTTTCACTATCGCAATATTGATGTGAGCACGATTAAAGAATTAGTTAGACGATGGAAACCGGAATTACTCGACGGCTTCCATAAAAAAGGGGTGCACCTGGCCCTGGATGATATCCGCGAATCGATTGCTGAAATGGCATATTACCGCCAGCATGTTTTTACAATTTAGGGAGGGAGAACGCTAAGTTTTTACTAATCTGGACAAAATTCAGGCTTTTTTACCCCTAAAAAGCAAACAATTAGGGGTAAATGCAATTTAGGGCTTGCGTCATCACTCAATTTTTGTAAAATGCGCACCCGCTGTCGAGTACAGCGGTAGGAAGTTTATAAGATGCGGGAATAGCTCAGTGGTAGAGCACAACCTTGCCAAGGTTGGGGTCGCGAGTTCGAATCTCGTTTCCCGCTCCAAATTTAATCCTTAGATAGGCTGTAATTTGGATTTACGTGTTGTCGCTCCCCCAAGGGATCGCAACCACGCGGTGGCCGGATACGAATTTCGTTTCCCGCTCCAAGACTTCTTAAGTATGACAAGTTGCATTTAGTGCACAACATCATTATGCGGGACTAAATTGTCTGGAACAATTTAGAATAGCCAAAAGCTGGCCTGCAAGGCAAAATACAGGACGTAATTTGTAATAGCTCAGGAACTGAGCAATGACCACAAAAAGTTGCACGTAGTGCACAACATCATTATGCGGGAATAGCTCAGTGGTAGAGCACAACCTTGCCAAGGTTGGGGTCGCGAGTTCGAATCTCGTTTCCCGCTCCAAATTTTACATTTCTAATAAGGTTAACGTGACTT